>JANZKD010000170.1 GCA_025061245.1 Candidatus Culexmicrobium profundum | reverse complement strand
GTGTGCCGCATACATGCATTATTAGAAAACGATTATCATCACATATTCTGTTAATGTACTCCACAATTTTCTCAGCCAATCTTTTATCCCTGTACCGTGAAATTATGGTTCCAAGCTCCAGTACACTCACCTCCAGCAAAAGTGAGAGGAACACTATTAATATTGTTTACTCCATTTCTATTCGTAATATACATTAGGTAACTAATTAATTCTTGAGAAACATTACGTTTTACCAATCTAGCTGATTAGTAGAAATATTAGAACTTCGAGGTTAAAGCATTGAAGAACACTCAGCTTCCAAAGTAATCAAAAATCGCTAATTTTTTAAGTGGCTCAGCTTAGAGAGAGATGTTCTCTAGACTTTGGACTCTTCATATTCATTCAAATGACTACCTATATTCCCCCAGCTGCGAGACTAGCTGAAATCTACGATAAAAAGCCCCTTGTAGTAATGACATTCACATTTTTCTCCCTGTTCCCTCTAACCTTTATTCTAATACTCAATGCGAATCTATTACCTCTCGCCTTCATTATAGCTGGCTTAAGAGAAATTGGGAAACCTGCAAGAAAAGCATTGATAGTTGATTTAGCTGGAAATGAAAATAGAGGTAAGACAATTGGGTTTTACTATATGATAAGGGGATTTACAAATATTCTTTCACCTTTCTTTGGCGGCTTTCTATGGACAATTTTTCCTCTAGAGCACTCTTTCTCACAACACTTATTGTAGGACTTTCAGGTTTACTCTTCTTCATATTTAGTGTAAGCAAACATGTTACCGACTAGTAACTTAGGAAATAGCAGATAATAAACTTTCAAGTTAACCTCAAAAATGTAAATCGATGTAAGCTATCGAACTAGCAATGGCCTGTCTATACTTTTCCTAATGTCCCTCAATTTTTCATCAATTTTCTCGATGAAGTCAGAATGCAACTTCCTAAACAATGGAGTAGGCTTATCAATTATATGACCTGGAATCAAAGTTAATTTAGATGCTTCATCCCAATTGGCCGTATGCACTGAACCTTCAAGTTTTAGCATCATCCATAACTTCTCAGCTGAAAATGGCATAAATGGCTCCATTAAAATCGCTAAAGACTTAACAGCATTAATAGATATCCATAAAGCTGTACTAGCTGTCTTCGGATCCTCCTTAACCTTATGCCAAGGCTCCTTAATATTCAAGTAATGATTACCATACCTTGGAAGCTCTAATAAGGCTTCTCCAGCCAACTTCAGCCTCATACCTTCAATTAGCTTACCAATCTTCCTAGGAATCTCTCTAATTTTTCCAATGAAAGCTTCATCCTCCTCATCAAAATCATATGGCTCAGGTATCTTTCCCTTATAATACCTATAGATGAAGGTTAGAGTTCTATGTATAAAGTTACCTAGATTATCATTCAAATCAGAGTTTACAATTTTGTAGAAATCTTTCCATGTGAAGTTTAAGTCTCTAACCTCAGGGCGCATTAAAATTAATGCGAAACGCCAATAATCAGGGGGTAGCAGTTTTAATGCTTCATCAAGCCAGACACCTATACCCCTACTCTTACTGAACGCTTGACCCTCAAACATTAAAAACTCAATAGAAGATATTTGCCAAGGCAGCACATAACCTTCTTTTGAAGCTAAAAGCATTGCAGGTAAGATTATGGCGTGAAATGGAATATTATCCTTTCCAATGAAAAAAACAGTTTTTGTCTCAGGATTCTTCCAAAAACTTAACCATTTCTCAGTTTCACCCTTACGCTTAAAGTACTGTAGAGTAGCTGAGAGATAACCCAAAAGTGCTTCAAACCAAACATATATCGTTTTACCCTCAGAACCAGGAAATGGCGCAGGAATACCCCAACTACTATCTCTAGTTACTGCTCTAGGCTTCAAACCCTCCTTAAACCATGCCTTACAATAATTCTTAACATTATCTGGAAAACGGGGATGATTTTCTACGAAATCCCTCAATTTATCGCTTAGTTTAGGTAGATCGAAGAACCAATGCTTTGTAGTTCTTACTTCAGGCTCAGAACCACAGAGTACACATCTCGGATTAATTAAGTCGAGTGGATCTAATAACCTCCCACAACTTTCACATTGATCTCCTCTAGCATTAGGATAGCCACAATATGGACATGTTCCCTCAATAAATCTATCTGGCAAGAAAATTTTACACTTTGGACAATAGGGTAATGTTACTTCTTCCTCATAGACGTAGCCATTATTATATATTTTCAAGAAGAAATTTCTAACGAATTCAATGTGATCTTGATTTTCAGTTCTAGTATAATTATCATAACTAACTCCAAAATCTTTGAAGAGTTTCACCACGTAACTATGCAACTCATCGGTTAACTGTTTAGGTGGAATATTCTTTCTTCTAGCTTCAACTTCAATTGGTGAACCATGCTCATCTGATCCACTAACAAATACTACCTCTTCACCTTTAAGTCTAAGATATCTAGCTACAACATCAGGCGACAATACACATGCAATTAGAGTGCCCAGATGAGGTATAGCGTTAACATATGGCCATGCACCACATATAACCCATTTTCCCACTTGCAAACCTCCAAGTTCTTATAATGTAAATGTAAAGGTAGAAATTAAGCATTACTCAAAGTTTAATTAAATAATTAAACTATATAATCTATGAAATGAAGTATAGATACGTAAGACTGAGAGAAGTCATCAAAAATTTTTTGAAAGAAAATGAACTAGAATTGGAAGACATAATGGACGCCATGGATGAAAGCAGAGAAGACGTAAGAGAGTCGTTAAAGAAGAGAACTTGGCTAACTGATAGACAACTAGACTTTCTTATACGAGCATTCCCAGTAAGAGAATTAAACTATCTAATATTCGTGTTGCAAACATTCTATTTAATAAATCCAAGTGGATTATACAAGAGAGCAATAATAATACCGAGAAGAGAAGAGATAATTAAGAATGG
>JANZKD010000259.1 GCA_025061245.1 Candidatus Culexmicrobium profundum | reverse complement strand
TTCACCTAAGCTAAGAACACTTATAATAAAAAATGAGAAGGGCGACATAAACATTAGTAACACAGGGAGAATATCAGTAACATCATCAAATGAAGAAAAAGCTGAGAAACTATTTAAGGAAACACTAAGATTAATTTCAAGATCAATATTCTGCTCACTCTGCTATTCCTGTATAAATTCATGCCCCAATAAAGCCATAGTGAAAGACAAACCACCAAGAGTTATAAATGAAAAATGCATAAGATGTATGAAATGTCAAAGAGCATGTCCATCTGCAGACTATATTGGGAAAATGTTGATAGAACAGTCAAGGTTAATGGTGAAATAAAATGAGAGGAAAAATAATTAATGCAAGAGCAATAGCAGTTGATGTTGATGGAACACTAACTCAAGAAAATGGAACCATACTCCTAGAGGCAATAGAAGCCCTAAGAAGAGTAAGAAAAAAACTCAACATCAGAGTAGTATTAGCATCAGGAAACGCCTATCCAGTACTAATGGGTTTAGCCAGATACATTGGAGGAGTAGACTTAGTCATAGCTGAGAATGGAGGAGTAGTAGGAATAAAGAATGACATGAAAATAATCGGCAACCCAAAAATAGGATTGAAGGCCAGAAATATAATAAAAGAAAAACTAGGCTACATACTCTATGAAAGCTGGCAAAACAACTTTAGATTTGTAGACTTCGCATTTAAATTGAGAAGAGGATATACATGGGAAGAAGCAGTTGAAAAAGCTGAAAAGATAATAAAAACCTCGGTTCCAAAAGCAATAGCAGTTTTTAGCGGAGTAGCTATACATGTAAAAGATAAGCATGTGAATAAGGGAGCTGGCTTGAAAGTTGCAGCAAAAATGCTAAACATAAAAACTGAAGACTTCATGGCAATAGGGGATAGTGACGTAGACGTAGAAATGCTTAGAGAAGCAGGAATAGGAATTGCAGTCGCCAATGCATCACCAAGAGCAATTTCACATGCAGACATAGTAACAAAACAATCTGGAGGAAAAGGATTCATTGAAATAATTAACAAACTAATTAAAATAAAGCAAACATCAAACACAACTAACAATTAACTATACATGTACAAGTTAAACAACCAATTCTTCCAATTTATGTAAAGCATCACTCATATCCTCATAAAACAAGGGTACAACTTGCCTAGGAGAAAATACAAGCTTACTTTCAACATCAGAAGGAGCAACCAAAATCGTCACAAAGCCCTTAATATCCAAAGCTTTAGCACATGTAGCTAAAGCAACTAAATTAACATCCTTAGATGAACGAACAAAATCGATTGCAACCCTCCTATTATCATCACTAGCCACAATATCAAACTTATGCTTCACTCCACTTTCCCCCTGCAATGAAACATCGAACTTAACATTATAACCTAAACTTTCAAGAGTACGTGCAAAATTGTCACGCATAATTTTCACCTCATAAACTGATTTTTCGTGAACACGCATCATGTCAATTTCACTCATGAAGCCAGACTATTTTAATATTATGTAAATTTTTTACAAAATCACACCAACGGAATTTTGTAAAAAAGAAAAAATAGAAATAGTTACCCTAATAAGCAGTGAAAATAGAAGACGAATTGGTGTCTTAATTGCCATGCGAACCCTTTCCTGTAATTTCATTTGATAAACTAATTATGTTTATTTTAAATAATTTAGATAAACCTATCATTTATACTTTAATTTCATTAATCACTGAAACGTTATTATTTAAAATATCCTTAGGAGAAGGTAAATATTTGAAATTATCATTAATTTCAAATATAATTTCAACTCCTCTCGCATGGTTCTCCTTAACAGTAATATTTCTACCTTTAATTTATAGAGTACTAATAACAACTACGCAAATTACCACGTTAAGTGAATGGAAGCTTATATCAACAATCTATGCAGTGACATCAGCATCAATATACATTTTATTTACATCATTCATAGAATACTTAATTGCTGAATCAATGAAAATGAAGGGTGGAACATTAATAAGTATATTCCTAATATCTAACTTTATCTCCCTAACTATGACGCTATTTATATTGTCGCTCATAGCATGAATAGCTATAATTTAGAGGATATGTCAGAAATGGTAAAAGCTGAAGTAACCATAAATGGAGCAATAAGGCTTGGCAATTATATTGCATGTGATGCACATGACTCTGAAAGACCAGTCAGAATAGTTACACATGCACACATAGATCATATAATTGGTTTACAAAAAAGCTTGAAGCAAAGTGAAATGGTTATAATGACAAAGGCAACCAAAGACTTAATCAAAGTTTTATACCACAAAAATGTTGATAATGTAACTGCAGTAAATTATAATGAGAAAATTGGTTGGAAAGATGAAAAAATAACTTTGATTTATGCAGATCATATCATTGGAGCTGCCCAAGTGTTAGTAGAAACAGAAAATGAAAGATTAGTTTACACTGGAGATTTCAGACTTCCCAAAACACCCATTATAGAAGCAGACATTCTAGTTATCGAAGCAACATATGGTAAGCCAAAGTTCAAAAGACCACCCATGGATGTGATAAGAGATTCATTGATAAAATTGGTTTCAAGAAGTATTATGAGAGGACCAGTACACATATTCGGTTTTCACGGAAAGGTGCAAGAAGTAATGGAGTTGCTTAGAGATGAGGGTATAAACGTTCCATTTATAGCCACACGTAGAGTCTATGAAGTCACTCAAATCTGTAGGCAACATGGTATGCGCATAGGTGAAGTATATTTGAAGAGTAGTAAGGAAGCATGTGAAATAATGAAAAGTAATCAATATATCATGTTTCATCATGCATCAACACTAAATAGAGTTAAAATCAATGGAGTAAAAATACATTTAACAGGCTGGGAATTTAGGAGAATGGTGTGGCAAGTAAGTGAGAATGAGTATAGAGTAGCTCTAAGTGACCATGCAGATTTTACTCA
>JANZKD010000180.1 GCA_025061245.1 Candidatus Culexmicrobium profundum | reverse complement strand
TTTACAATTACATATTTAATTCCAACTGGAAATTGATGTGGATTTATGAAGGTGGCTTTATCGTTAATTTCATTTGGGTCGAATATTACAATGTCAGCCCATGCTCCTTCACGTATGATTCCTCTATCTCTAAATCCAAGTCTCCAAGCTGGGAGATAGGTCATTTTCCTAACTGCAAGTTCTATAGGAATCACTTTCCTTTCCCTGACATATCTGCCTAGAACCCTTGGAAATGTGCCATAGTATCTTGGATGCGGTTTTCCTTCACCTAGCTTTCCTGTTGGACTTACAGCTCTACCATCCGAACCCACCATTACCCATGTAAGCTTCATAATGGTTTCAACATCCTCTTCACATATTCCAAAGTTTATCATGCGTACAATTGTTTCTTCTTCTAGTATTAAATCTAGTACTGTGTCTATGGGATCTTTATTCAATTTTTTTGCTATTTCTGCAATTCTCATACCTTCAAATTGTTTGTTTTTTCCAACTTGGCTGATCATAATTCTACTCCAATACTCTTCATCCCTTAAAGTATATGATTTCATTTCGTCGCGTATTTTATTTCGTATTTTAGGATTTTTTAGTCGCTCTAGTATTTTTTCAGCTCCTCCTTCTCGAGCCCATTTTGGTAGTAGAGCCACTAATCCTGTGCTGGAAGCTATGTATGGGTATTGGTCTGCAGTTACATCTACTCCTCGATTTCTAGCTTCAAGAATTATTTTTATAGCCTCTTTAACTTTCCCCCAATTAGGTTTACCTGAGGCTTTGAAGTGGCTTATTTCAACTGGAATTGAAGCTTTTTCACCTATGGTTATTGCTTCTTTTACTGCTTCAATTAATGTTGCACCTTCACCCCGAATATGGCTTGCATAAATTCCACCATATTCCGCAGCCACCTTTGCTAGTTCAATTATCTCTTCAGTTTTAGCGTAGCATCCTGGAGTGTATATCAGTCCAGTGCTAAGTCCTATAGCTCCATCCTCCATGGCTTTTGCTACTAGTTCTTTCATTTCTTCAAGTTCACTTGATGTTGGCGAACGATCACTAAAACCTAGTACACATGTCCTTACAGTGCCATGCCCAACAAGAGACGCTATATTAACAGCAATGCCCTTGGCTTCAAGCTTCTTAAAGTATTGATTCATAGTTTCCCAGTCAAATTCTATTTCCTCTCCCAATGTAGGCTTCAAATATCTTTCTCGATGTTCTCGTAGAAAGTCATTCATTGGTGCTGCCGAAGAACCGCAGTTTCCCACCACTTCTAAAGTGACACCCTGCATAATTTTACTTTCAGCTTTTGGATCCACTAATACGGTAAAATCTGAGTGGCTATGAATATCTATAAATCCAGGACATATGATTAGATTTTCAGCATTAATAACTTTTTCAGCACTAGGTTTTCTAAGCTTGCCAATGAAATCTATCTTCCCCTCTTTAATGCCAATATCTGCTTTAAACCATGGATTTCCAGTGCCATCCAAAATTCTACCATTAATTATAGCCAAGTCAAAATCCATAAAACCCCCAATACATGTATAATTTCATTATAACTAAACATTTACGCTTACACTATACCTGGCAATATTGAGAACATAAAATATTTGCATAAGCTAATTCACAGAAAAAATTCCAGTATTATTGGTGTAATAAAAACTTCAATTATTGCTGCAGGAATTAGGAGGATAATAGAATATTTAACTAGTCTAAATGACTGCTTTGCACCATATTTAAAGCTCCAAGTTCCCTTACCCAGAATAGCTAGAATCTTCTTAATTGTGGAGAAGCCTGCTAACACACCTGCTGTACCCGACAATATTAATGCTGGAAGTTCAAAAACACCATGAGGTAAAATACCGGCCAATGCAAATGATAATGAAAATTTAAATGACAAATATGTAATAGTGTATCCAATAATGTATCCATTAAATCCTAGACTGATCAGTGAAGGAATTATAAAGAGGAAACCTAAAAGCCACATAATTAAAACTGCAACTACATTCTTAACGTACACAAACAGCACGGTTGTAATTTTAAAGGGACGGAAAAATTGAAGTATATCCTCGAATGTTCCTATAACGTTTTCAGGAGAAAGGCCATTAATATAGAGATAGAAACCTAGTATCCCACCTATAAGAAATGATATAACTGAAAAAATAACAGCGACCTTTAAACCATAAACTTCCATGAAACTCATGATTAATCATAATAAAAAATGCGATTTAAAGTTATAAGGCTTTTGAAATACCATATATTTTCAGTCAGTCTAAGTAGCTAAGCTATTTATAGATAGAAGCTAAACGATAATTGCAGGTGAAGCATATGGTTAAGGAAGTTGCTATTAAATGGATTGAGGAGAATAGGGATAGGATTGTTGAGATTAGTGATAGGATTTGGGAGTTTGCTGAGCTTGGCTTAATAGAATTTAAATCGTCAAAGTTGCTTGCTGATGAGCTTGAGAAACATGGCTTCAAAGTTGAGCGTGGTGTTGCTGGTATGCCTACTGCTTTCGTGGCTACTTGGGGTGAAGGTAAACCAGTAATTGGAATAATGGGCGAATATGACGCACTTCCCGGATTATCACAAAAAATTGTTCCTTGGAAGGAGCCTTTGAAGCCTGGTGCTCCTGGTCATGGTTGTGGCCATAATATTCACGGCACATCCGGTATGGCTGCTGCCATTGCAGTTAAGATGGCCATGGAGAAGTATGGATTGAAGGGGACAATAAAGTTCTTCGGATGCCCAGCAGAAGAAAACTTTAGTGGGAAAGTTTTCATGGTTAGAGATGGAGTTTTTAGCGATGTTGATGCAGTCATAAGCCACCACCCAAGCACAATGAATGCAGTGACTCTAAGGAGCTCATTGGCAAATAATTCTGTAAAGTTTCACTTTTATGGTAAAGCATCACATGCAGCTGGTTCTCCCGAGGCAGGTAGAAGCGCTCTAGATGCTGTTGAATT
>JANZKD010000139.1 GCA_025061245.1 Candidatus Culexmicrobium profundum | reverse complement strand
CCATCTATTTTTGCTAATTCATATGCAAGTATTCTTGCATTTTCATGATCCTCCTTCAACCTATCAATCATATGTTCTAATGCATAGATTCCTGGCGCTGCAATGATTCCTGCTTTTCGCATTCCTCCACCAAGAATTTTCCTCACTTTCCTTGCCTTTTCAATAAACTTTTCACTTCCACAAACAAGTGAACCCACAGGTGCAGCTAAACCCTTAGACAAACAGAAACATACTGAATCTGCCTCTTCAACGAGTTTTTTAGCTTCAATACCCAACGCTACTGCTGCATTAAATATTCTCGCTCCATCTACATGGATTTTTAAGTCATATTTCCTTGCAACTTCACCTATAGCTTTCATGTGCTCAGGTCTAACTATTGTTCCTCCAGCTCGATTATGCGTATTCTCTACAACTATGAGTGTTGTATCTGGGCAATGAATATTCTTAGGCCTAATAGCTGCTTCAATATCCTCTGGTTTCATTATCCCCATTTCACCCCTTATAGGACGGGGAATTAAACCTGCAATCGCCGATAATCCGCCAACTTCAAAATTATAGACATGAGAATCATATTCAACAATAACTTCATCACCACGCTTTGTCTGAGCCATAAGTGAAACTAAATTTGCTTGCGTCCCACTTGTTACAAGTAATGCTGCCTCCTTACCCATCAATTCAGCAGCCATTTCCTCCAATCTATTTACAGTTGGATCCTCACGATAAACGTCATCACCCAACTCTGCATGAAGAATAGTTTCTAACATCTCTTTAGGAGGAATCGTAACCGTATCACTTCGAAGATCTACAATGCGAAAACCCATATCCACTCACCGCTGAAGCATACATCTATTCAATTTAGGTTAAAATTGTTTTCCATACCAAATCTTTTCAACTAATCCTAGTACATTCTCATAATTTAGAGGGCGTGGACTATTTGGTCTAGGCCAATTTTTGAGAGCAGTCTTAGCAATGTAGTGTAGTTGATCTCGTGTTATGCCCAGTTCTCTTAGGCTTAATGGTATTTCTAAATCACTTAAAAGCCTGAATATTTCTTTAACTACAACATGTGAAGCTTTATCCAAATCTACATTGCTGACATCAATACCTATCGCATCAGCTATCTTTACAATCTTATGCTTTGAGGACGGAATATAAAATTCAACTATGTATGGTAGAACTATGCCGCAAGATAGTCCATGATGAATTTTCTTGAGTGGTGCAAAGGCTTGAGCAATACTATGTCCAACCAATACACCAGCACTACATAAAGGTATACCTGCAGCTGTAGCTGCCATTGACATATAATATCTAGCCTCTGAATTTCCACCATCCCTGTAATCTTTTCTCAAATACTTAAAAATCAAAGATATAGCCGTCAAAGCTATACTATCAAGAATTGGATTACTCCAAGTTGATAGATATGCTTCAATTGCATGACTCAATGCATCAATACCTGTTCCAGCAGTCAATTTAGGAGGCATGGTCAAAGTAAGTTCAGGATCGACAATGGCAATATCTGGAATAATATGATATCCCAGTCTAATTTGGACAGTTAATTTTTTATTAACTACATTACAAATATTAATGTGATGAGCAGCGAAAACACATTCTTAAGTGAATTAAATCTATATCAAAAATTAAGGGATGAAATTGCCAGTGATCCAAGTTTACTTAAGCTTGCAAAAAGAATCTATCGCAAAACAATGAGTAGCCAAAGTGTTAGGAGCTATGTTAAGTCAGTACTTGTATTCACTAAGTTTTTAGGTGTAAGTAAGCCAGTTAAAGCTTTAAAAATGAATTATGACTGGCAATCAATGATAAATGAGTGGATTGATGATCTCATTGCAGATGGAGTATCTCCTGGAACAATTAGAACATATGTTGCACATGTAAAGAAGTGGCTCAAAGTCAATTTAAGCAAGGATGAATGGGATAAAATTGATTGGCGTGAAATGGAGCTTCCCTCCTCATGGAAGGTGGAGATGGATAAAATCCCACAAAAAGTGCATTTAAAAATACTTGTAGATCAAGCCAATGAAAAGGGAAAAGCAATTATAACCACAGCCATAAGCAGCGGACTAAGAATAGGCACACTAATAAAACTAAAAATAGGAAACTTGAAAGTCTACTTGAATGGTGAAATTAAAAGCATACTTGAATACCTGGATAAACCTCTACCAGAAAATGCACTTGGCTTAATAATCATATCACCAGAAATAACTAAAGAGCGTGTAAATAGATATTTAACCTTCACCACAAGAGAAGCCCTAAGATACATCTTAGACTATCTCAGGAAAAGAAGGAGTATCGGAGAAAAATTAAATGAAAACTCAGTGCTATTCAAGTCAAGCCGACTTAAACAATACAAAGACAGTGATTCAGCCACAAAATTCTGGCGCAAACTACTAGCAATAACAGGCCTAAAAGACAAAGCAAGAAAATTCCATATCTACCGATTCCACTCACTTAGAAAATATTTCAGCACATGGTGTCGACTAGCAGGAATAAACCCAGACATCTGTGAATTCATGCTCGGACACAAACAAGGAGTAAAATCAATCTACAACCTATTTGGAGATCCAACAAACATAGCAGTAATAAGCAAACTAGCAGAAGAATATCGAAAAGCAATTCCAGCCCTCACCATATTCACAGAAGAAGAAAAAATCAGAGAACTAGAAAAGCGAATAGAAGAAGAAGTCAGAAAACGTGAAGAAGAAATTAAAAAGCGAGATCAAATAATAAATGAGCTAATAAGAAGAATGGAGAAACTCACAAAAGAACTAGCAGAACTAAAAAGAAAAAGCAAAAATCTCAATTACAACTATACATGGTGAAATTTAAATGAAAAAATCAAAACATTCCGGACAAAGGATACGTTGGATTAAGCTTTTTCTTTCTATTATTCGAGCTGCATTTTTAGGGGAAAGATTCGTGTATAAGGGTAAGATATTTGACTTAGAACCAACACTGGTTAAACCCT
>JANZKD010000123.1 GCA_025061245.1 Candidatus Culexmicrobium profundum | reverse complement strand
AATACGCTTAGGAGACTCAGAACACAACTTATTAATGGTCTAAAAAGAGAAAAGGAAATGAGAAATATTAAAGTCTTGATTCTGTTGAGAGAGCGTACTACTTTCAAAGATTGAACTACACAGAAGCATAGTTTATATAACAGTCTAATACTGAGGTAGCTCTTAAGATTTTTATGATTATAATGTTGTTCAATAGAGAATACAAAATACCGAAAAGCTAGCTTATAGGCATTTTGTAATTGTTGCATGTTAAGATAAAATATATCACACACTTTTAGACAAGGATATAAAACGTTAATTTGAAGAGAGATTAAAATTACTTTCATTAATCCTTTATTTGTAACATTGCTTTGAGATTTCTGCGAGATGGAGGGATTATAAGCCTAAAGGTGGCTTTAAGTATGCAAAGCATAAACGCAAGTATCATAAGTAGTAATGCTACAACTAGCATTATAGAGGATTCTACATACCTAGATAGTGCAGACATTTCATGGCTTATCTGTATAATCGTAAATATCATAGATAGAATAGATGCTATCATAAGCAAGATTTCATGTAACCCGATTTTAGATACAGTTAAACTAATCATTCTTGAGGGAAAGGTTCTTTTACGATTTATAAATGCAGTAGTCCAGTTTATTTCCTTATTTTCTAGAAAATTCTTGAATAATAGCAGGTAAAGAATCTAATGAGGCATTTTTTTAGTTTTGAAGCAAAATCTTTAACCAAGTCGAATGGAATTTTTTCTACTTTATCCATTATTTCAATTTTATCTTTTATTTTATTTAACAGATTATTATTTAGATCTACTTTTTTGAATAGCATGTAGTTTTCCCACCCCTCTAAACTTAATAATAAGCAGAGTAAGCCCAGAGGATCCTTATTATTCAGTAGATATTCGGCATAGCTTGCAAAAGCGTTGGCTCCAGTTACTGAAATTTTAAATGGAAGGAAATAGCCCATTCCAAAAATTTCTAATAATAAATATTGAGAAATAAAAGCAAAAATATAAAAAATAAATGACATTAACACTACATTCAAACGAATAATTATATTTTTGAGGTCACTCATAACAAAAACTAAGGAGCACGTCAGAAGGATGGAAGTTATCAGATAGAGAAAGATACTTATTAGTTCATGAATAATAAGCCAGTACTTCCCATTATGATAACCATCAAATATTGAAAGAGAAACATCAATATGCCTGGAAACAAATAAAGTTATATTTGACAACAGTATAAATATGGAAATTACATAAAAAGAACACTCCATAAAATAACCTATTGTCACATTATTTGTAATGAAGTAAAGAAATGGAGAAAAGATAAACAAAGTTAAAAATACTATAAATGCAACTATAGCAAGGAAAACTATATAAAAATGATGAGCATGAAGTATTCTTACATCGTTTTTATTTCTCATCGGATTTTAAGATCTTTAATTTTTAAATAAATTTTTATGGTGTATACCTTCCCATTATGGACTTCTTATATTAATTGTGTAGTTAAATATAGTTAAGGTTAACAATATTTAATTGGTTAAATTAGAAGTTAGTGGTTTATCCACAATTTCAATATGTTTTCATCATGACCTTGATAATTAGTTTTCGGCATCTATTGTTGATTTTTATCGTATTATTTGCGTATCCTTCTTCTTGTTGTTTTGACTCTGTAAAATTCTGTATTTCGTTTCTTTTGTGATTCTTGCTCTTCTACACTTTTTCTCTTCTTCAAAAGACCAATTAGCTCCAATCCATAAACTCATTATTAATTATTTTTACATTAAAACATAGAGTATACTAAAAATAAGGACAGTCTATATATAAAAAATTTAGGAAACTGTTTTCTCTAGCTCACCTTCAAGTTTTTTCGTAAGCATTATTAATTCTCTTACAACACTTTTACCTTCTTCATCTAAATGCCCCCATACTTCAGCAGCTTCTTTTAAAATTTCTTTTACTGCCTCTCTTTGTAATGGATAGAAGTCTGGGGTATCCCTTAATAGGCTTGTCACATTTTTTACCTTTTCCAATGCTTCAAATGCTTTTTTAGAGCCATACATTGTAACCTCTACTGTTATCGAGACTGGTTTGACAAAGAAACCCGATTTGTTTTGGAAAGCTATGAAAAATTCAGTACCAGGATCAACATTGAATGATACTTCGCGTGTGCCTTGAAACTCAGTTTGTTCAACATGCGGACCAGTAATTTGAAAGATTACTGGACCAGTAGATGAAATTCTTAACTGAATTCTTCCTTTAAACTTGGCTTTTTGTCTTACTTCTTGCCTTGCTCCTGCAGGTAATGTAAAACTCCTGATATCTTTATGATAGGGAAAGTCTGTAATGAAAGCCAATTGTTGTTCACCATATTAAGATTCTTATGCAAAATATTATTAAAAATTTTTCTTAAAATATTTTACAAATTATTAATAATGAGACAAGCTTATAAGCTAATTAATACGTTAATTAGAAAACTAGGAAGATTTTTAGGCACAAAGTCCTAACATCAAAATAGCTTCAAGAGTATTGACAGGAGAGATGGCTCGTTAATTGATGAAGGGCTTGGCAGTTTAGCTGAGTTTATGCTTCGATTTTTCGATTTCCGGCTTCTATAATTATAGTTGTATTGGTTGGGCTGTTTCCCATAGGTCTTCTATTAGGTTTGATAGTTCTTCGGGGGTTTGCTTGTAGTATACGCCTAATTCGAAGTTTTTCCATAGGCTTGTGTATTGGAGGTTTGCTGATGTTATTGTTGCTTGGTTTGCGGTTACTGTTGTTTTGGCGTGAAGTGTTAGTGGCCCTCTAACTGGCGTTGCTCTTACTTGGACTGATGCTCCTAGTTGGCTTATTTCTTCACTTATTATTTTGATTGCTTTTCTTGTTTTTGGATTTGGTTTTCTAACTATGATTCTGAGCTGTTGGATTGAGCTGTGCTTTTTTAAGCCGCTTGTGAGGGTTTTTGCGGTTTTTACGTCTATCCATGGTGAAACCATTGTTGCTTGACTGGTA
>JANZKD010000247.1 GCA_025061245.1 Candidatus Culexmicrobium profundum | reverse complement strand
AAGAGTAAAAGATGGAATAAGAATTGAATTAGACCATGAAAAGGAGATTCAAATAAATAATAATAGAGTCTTGGTATATGCCATAAAGATTGTTCATCCAACACTCATAAACGTTATAGATAAAGAAACAAGAACTTGGGTTGGAGGAAAATTTGGAGGAATCTACATTGGATTCAGAAAGAATCAAATTAGAAGATTAGAGGAAATTGCACGAGAAAAATTTAATTTCCCAATATAAGTTTATTATAATCAATATCTAACTTAAAATAGGATAATCGAAATACAGAAATAATTATGACAAGATATTATTTTGAGGTGATAGTTTGTCAAATATTAAAGTTTGGAAGAGTGAATCTCTTGGAATAAGCATTGAAATAGATTATGATAAATGTACTGGTGTAGGTGAATGTGTAAGGGTGTGTCCAGTAGGAGTATATGAACTGGTAGATGGAAAGGCAACGGCTCCAAATATAGATCAATGCATACAATGTTGTGCATGTGTAGTTGCATGTCCAAATAATGCAATCAAGCATAGCTCATGCTAAAATAATTACTTTCTTTTCATTCACTTAAATTCGCTTCCAACTCATATTTAATTCATTTAGAATTGGGATTAAGAAGTTTTTATGATGCTTTTTTAATCCCTTCCATTCAATAACTGCAAAGTCAACTTTTTCATATGTTCGTGAAATCGCTGAAATTACTTCACTTCGCGTAATTTCATCAAAAACATATCCAGGAACAATATGTCCTATTGCAATTTCTGATTCATAAACTAATTTAGTAAATCTTGGAGCATAATGAGGGCCACCAAAGCCGACACCAATTTTAAAGTTAAAATTACTTGAGACTACCTCTTTTTCCGCTACTTTCATTACTACTTGAGCAATAGCTTTAGCTGCAATTTCATTTCTCCAATATTTCTCGTTACTTCCAAGCTCAATAAACATTGTAGGTATATTCTTAATGTAAGGTCCATGATGAGTGACTTCTAATCCAACACGCCAATCCTCTAAGCCATATTCTTCAGCAGCCTTATGAAGCTCAATTAACGCTATTTTTAAGCTAGAAGCAGGAGCAATACATATCGATCTAGGCCTACCACCGAAGGGAGCTTTAGAAGTCCAATTTCCAGGAGCATGAGTTAAGAGTGCAGGAATCCCACTTGCAGCTGAGTGTCTCGTAGCAAAAATGAACAGTTTCGCATTAAATAAGTCTTCAACATAATCAGCATAAATTGAATCACAATCACAATCCACAAGTATAATCCCAAGGTCATTAAAATGGAAAGTTAAATTGTTTTCTTCCCTTAACTTGAAATCATAGTTATTTAACAATTGATGCTTAATATTTTGAGATGCAATATCAATTTTTGGAGTGAAAATCACCACTTCTCCATTTATTCTATTAACTGTCATTTTAATCGAGATAAACTGAGGCTGTAATAGTATATTAATTTCTCTAGCAAAAGTGTTAATTTACATCTTCTATTATTATATTATTTGATATAGGTTGAGGTGAAATAATTGAAGATTATGAAAACAAGTGTTCTTTGCATTGTGTTAGTTTTATTTTCCATGCTCATTACACTTCAAAACGGCGTTGTAAAAGCTGAAAATCCAATATTAAACGTACAGGAAATCTTGAAAGATATGGATAAACTTGATGGAAACACAGTTACAGTTAAAGGATATCTAGCATGCATAATGTCATTTAAAGAGACAAAGTATCTATTAACTGATGGAATAGATGTTATTGAACTGGAAGGAGGAGGAAATCTACATTTATGGTTAAGACGAGAAGTTGAAGTCAATGGGATTATCGATGCAAGAAATAGGAAAATAAGAGTGTTATCTATCAATGTAAAAGAAAGAGACATTGGATATTCACCTTCAATTGCTGAAACATTACATCACTCACCTATAGGCAGACAAAGAACATATGTAATTTTAGTAAACTTCACTGACATGTCTCAATCTAAAAATATTAGTGAAATTATGCAGGTTTTTAGTGAAGCAGCTGTAGATTATTATAAAGCAGTTTCATACGACTTAACATGGTTTGATGACAGTAATGTTGTAGGCTGGTTTGAAATGCCTCGAACAATGTCATATTATGCTGCAGATAACAGTACAACTCAGCAAGCACTAGCTAGGGATGCTATTGAGGCTGCAGATCCATTCATAGATTTTGATGTGTATTATAGAATAGTAATCGTCCATGCAGGTAGAAATGAAGCCGTAACTAACAATGAGAGCGATATTTGGTCTTATGCTTTTCTAGGTGAAATACTAATGACAACCGATGAGGGAAATAAGTGGCTCTCCATTGCAGTTGTATCCGAATTTGACCCACTAGGCGTTTACGCCCATGAAATGGGACACATGCTTGGACTTCCCGATCTATATGATCCAAGTGGTGCGAAAAAATTTATGGGTAAATGGGATCTAATGGCTAAGGGTAACTGGAATGGTGCTCCAGCTGGAAGCTCACCAGCACATCCATCATCAGCATGTAAAATTAGTTTAGGATGGCTTGGCAACGATGACATTGTAGATGTTGACTATGGAAGCACCATCACAGTGGAGCTAAAGCCACTTGAAAGTTCAAGTGGCATAAGAGCTATACGAATACCAATATCAAGTGAAGTGTACTATTTAATTGAAGTTAGAAGAAAGACCGGATATGACCTATATCTACCTGGAGAAGGAGTTTTAATAATATTTGTAAATGAAACACTTGGACCTGGAGAAGGACCCGTAAGATTAATTGATGCAAAAACAAGCACAACTACATTAAACGATGCATACTTTAAAGTCGGGGACTCATGGACAAATTCAAAATACAAACTTTCAATTCGAGTGGAAAGCGAAGTTGGGTCGGCCTTCAAAGTTACAGTAACCTATGGTGATAAAATCGTCATCGACAATGTAACCATAAGTGATATGAGAGTTGATGTCAACTCTACACAGAAAATATTATTCCATGCTAAATGGAATTCCACTGGAATAAATGCTAGCGG
>JANZKD010000160.1 GCA_025061245.1 Candidatus Culexmicrobium profundum | reverse complement strand
CACGTAGCACTAAATGCGATAAGACATTTCTTAATAGAAGAGGGATTCATTGAAGTTGTCACACCCAAAATACTAGCCACAGCAACAGAAGGAGGAGCAGCATTATTCCCAGTAGCATACTTTGAAAAGGAAGCATACCTAGCTCAAAGCCCTCAAATATACAAGGAAATATTAACCTCAGTTTTTGAAAAAGTCTTCGAAATAGCTCAATTCTATAGAGCTGAAGAATCAGACACAACCTATCACTTAAATGAATTCATATCAGTAGATATTGAGGCAGCCTTCGTTGAGGCAAGGGATGTAATGAAAATACTTGAAGAATTAATTGTACATGTCGTAGAAGAAGTAAAAAACAAAAACAAAAAAGAACTGAAATTATTGGGAGTTAAACTGGAAGTACCTAAAAGACCATTTAAAATAATAACCTATGACGAAGCCATTGAACAACTAAAAGAATATGGATTTGAAATAAAATGGGGTGAAGACCTACCAACACCAGCAAATAGAAAACTAGGAGAAATATACAACGAACCCTTCTTCATAATAAACTGGCCTAGAAACCTAAAACCCTTCTACATCAAACCAAATGATGAAAACCCAGAAATCACAGATTCCTTCGATTTAAACTGGTCATGGCTGGAGCTAGCTAGTGGAGGAACAAGAATACATGATAAAAAATTATTGATTGAGAGAATGAAGGAAATGGAACTACACCCTGAAAGCTTTGAACCATTCCTAACATACTTCGACTATGGAATGCCACCCCACGCTGGATGGGCTATTGGATTCCAGAGACTATTAATGATTATAACAAGATCTAAAAACATAAGAGAAGTAACATTATTTCCCAGAGACAAAAATAGACTTGTCCCCTAAAAACCACTTTTATTTGGAAGAACTGGCTTCATAAGCTCTCTTAAAAGTATTGAAGCATAGAAGCCTCTCCTCAAAATAAACCTCAATATCACAGTGCATCCATTATCTTCTGATGAATCAACATTTAAAACACGGAAATTCTCTACTAGAAATAATACCGGTCGATATGCTCCATACAAGTTTAAGGAGAATAAATCTTTCGAACAAAAATCTTCAGGAGAAATTCTCTCCTCTTCTAAAACTTTTGAAACAGGCTCTAAAGCAGCGCCTTCAGGAAGTAATTTTGTGCCATAACCGATTATTGGAAGAACTATTGAAACTACTCCTCTACGAATTAACCTATTAACTTTGGATTGATTACGCTTATTAACAATGAAAACTTGAGATTTCGGTATACTTCCAATTATTGGAAAACCTACAAGATCACCAATTACAGCTTTATTCAATGGTAAACCAAATTTAATTCGCAAACTTAACATCCTATTGAAAATATAGGATTGATATGCATTAACAAAGAGTTTCCTCAGCAATCTAGGAACTCTCTTCACTAATCTAAAATAATCTTTACATCCACTCTCTAAGTATCTAAGTATTATCGATTCGTAGTCTACTGGAAGAAGCCGCCTATGCCTACCCGTAAGGATTGATGAAAGTTGATATCCTTCAACCATATATTTAATAGCTAATTCAAAATTACCATTTAGAAGAGCTCTACCTATCTTATGTGAAATAGGTCTAATTGTGCCAAAACGTTGATAACCAAAATATGCTGGCAAACCTCCAATATCATCAATTTCACTAAGAAAAGCATCTATTCGGGAAATTATACACTCTTTAGCCAATGTAAGGGATCTAATCTTAACAGTAAATCTATTTCCATAAAGCTCATGCGGCTTAACTGGAGCATATGAACGCACATAACGAAGTATTCTCACACTTTTACTTGAGAAATCTAATTTCATTTTGCTTGGAGAAGAAATACTAATCAATTGGCTAGTAACAGCTTTAGCATCCTTCAAACCTAAAAAGGAAAACGCACTAACAGGAAGCTTTAGAGATCTTGATAGCATATAAATAGCAGTCAGAGTAGCACAATTCCTCTTCATCAATATTGCACGAATATAATTTCCAGGTCCTGACAAAGGAATATTGATATTCGATGCATTCAGCGGAGAAACTGGAATAACCAACTTATTTCTCAAAACTTCCTCAACAACGAAATCTTCAGGTGTAGAACGTATCTTACCATCAATACCTTCAACTGTAGTTAAATAGTATGAAAGACCGAGTTCATGATCAAGCTTTGAAGAAGAAAGATGCAATAATATAACACCTCAAAGTAGAGGCATACTACCAGTTATTTTATCTATTAACCTTTCTGGGGCAGGACCTATACCAACACAAGTTATTGTTCCAGGTTTCAATTCAGTTAAACCTCTATCTGCAATTAGAGAAGCAGGAAGATCATTCCGTTTAGCCTCATTAAATATTCTAATTAAATCATCCTTACTCTTCACTTTTACAGCTACTTTCTTTTGGCCTTGAAGCAGCCAATTCCTCCACCAATTAGGGAAGCGAGTTCTAGAATCCTCTGCAGCACTTACAGAAGCATGCGCCACTTGAACTGCAATCTTCCCCTTACTCATTTTTAAGTCAGTTCTAATGACTATTACTTGCTTAAATCTCATAGCTAACACCAATACTCCTAAGACAAAATATTCAAAATAAAAATTAAATGTTACATCGCACTGAACACATCTAAAGCAGTCAGAAAAACTTTTATCTCCGTCTATTAGATGAAGATAGAGGTTAAGTAGAGGTGTGTAAGTGATGGAAGAAGAATTAAAGCTACCAATCTGCATATCCTGCAAAACACCAATCATACCAGGAGAGAAAGGAGTAAACTTTCCATGCCCTAATTGCGGGGAAATAACATTATGGAGATGTTGGCGTTGCAGGACAATTGCAAATCCATACAAGTGTCCTAAATGTGGATTTGAGGGACCATAGGAGATGAGAAGATGGGAAAAGTATTTGTTATCGTTAAAGTTTATCCAAAAGAAGCAGATACAGATTTAAAGGAAATAGAAAATGAAATTGCAAAGGCATTACCTGAGGGAATGAAAATAGTTCAAACAGCTAAGGAA
>JANZKD010000122.1 GCA_025061245.1 Candidatus Culexmicrobium profundum | reverse complement strand
CGTATCGATAAACCTTATCAACGTCAAGATCTATTTTAAACTCCTCCTTAGCCCAACGCATAAGCAAGTTAATTTGATTAGGCGAAGGATTATGAAGAAATATGCTATCAGTATCACCATAAATTACATCAACACCAATCTCCCTAGCTTTTTCAATAGCTCTCGAAATAACAAATCTCCCCAAGGCAGTTGTACTCTCAGCCACTGGTGGACAGTAAAGCGGAAAAACTTCATTGCCCATTACACCATAACTTGCATTTAAGATAACCTTTAAACCCTGCTGAACAACAGAATACCAGCTTCTAACAGTGGAGCTTAGAGACTTGTCTTTGGACTTAGGCTTAAACCAATATACACGAATATGTCTAAGCATACCTATCAAAGTTGACGTTAACCCTAATTTTTTAGTACAAATCCAATGAGGAAGATCAGGAACTCTATTTGACCTACACTCTTTATGAGGACAGTTAATAGTCTCATAAGACAAATTCCATCTATAAAGCACAGATGGATATAGACTTGCAAAATCTAGAACAGTTACGTTAAAGTATACTCCAGCCTTAGGCTCAATTACAATGGCACCTAAATACTTTTTACCCTTAATTAAAGCCCTAGTAACAGCTTCACCCTTAACAGCAAGAATATCTTCCCGCTCAGGAATCAGATAATTCCTCTTCCTATGCTCATAATAAAGCATATTTTTAATCCAACCAGAAACACCTTGCCGAGTAACATCCTCCATTGAAAGTTTAGAAATTCTCATCAAGAGAATTATTAGCTTCATAACTAAATCATCATCGAAAGTTGTCAGTAACAATGTTATGTAAGCATCTCTAAAACAATATGCAGCTAACTCATAATAGGTAAGCTCAGCAATCAATCTTTCAAGCG
Source organism: Candidatus Culexmicrobium profundum (assembly GCA_025061245.1). GTDB lineage: Archaea > Thermoproteota > Methanomethylicia > Culexarchaeales > Culexmicrobiaceae > Culexmicrobium_A > Culexmicrobium_A profundum. Next base: position 2,141 of record JANZKD010000122.1, on the reverse strand, counting down.
GTAATTTACTTATACCAAGCAATGCCGAAGCAATAGCATCTAAAGTAGCATCCTTATACTTATTACTAAAAGCATAGATTTGAATGGAACGATTGGCGAAAAATCGGTATAAATCAATATGAATCCCATTCAAAATATGAGTCGACTGCCTACCCAACAATATTGGAATCTCTTTTGAAGGGATACCAATATTTAATGCCCTCTGCTTTAAATATCTTAAATCAAATTTATCACCATTAAAAGTTAAAATTACAGGATAGGCTTGAAGCAACTTAAATGTTTCAGCAAGTAATCCCTTCTCATCGTCAAAAAAGATTAATTCAACATCATCTGGCAGAGAGCTAGGCTTAACTCCAAGCTCAAAGCCCTCACGCCTCAACAAGAAAACTTTCTTCAACCCATCCGACGAAGCAAAAGCAATACATATAACAGGAAAAGCTGCTTCAGAGGGCTCAGGAATCTTATCCGGCTCAGGAGAAAAAACTTCAATATCAACTGCCAATCTAGGTATGTTAGGAGCAGGACAAAGAAATAATGGAAGCCACTCATTTAACATTCCTACAACCTCGTCAGGCTCATCCTTAAAGAAACTTAAAATATTCTTCTTAACATCCTCAGGAACACTATAGGGAACATACTCTAAACTACCATCCCTCACCCTATAAAAAAGTCCAGGAACAAGCTGCATATCATAAATATAACAATTATGATATCGAATCTTAGCCTCCCATGCCTTAGGTAACAGCTCCCTAATACTCTTACGTCTCCCACCAATAGACAATGGATCTTCAGCAAGAATCTTAGACATCTTTACAATTTTACCACTAAGAGGATCATATTTTTCAACAACTTCAACTCCAGAGTATCCGGGATGCGTAATGACAGGAAGCTTCTTAATTTTATCTGGACTTAAATCCGAAAGACAATATGGTTTATGACCAGTATTATCATACCAAAAATAGACCTTCCTATTTTCAGGGTCATACAATTTACATAAAGCCTTTTTCTTAGATCCATCATAGGAAACAGATAACAATATACAGGGACCAGTATTCATCGGTTGCTCAACTTCTATAGGAACAGTTTCAACAATCTCCACCTCTTCAGCTTCAACCATAGATCGATTTCGCTCTTTATTTCTAAGTTTAGAAGAATTACTTGACTTATATTTCATAACCGTTTCCACCACTTCTCAATTAATCTATCTTTCTTTGTAGCCTTCTTAAACATTTTATAGTGCAACTCACATAAGTACACTCTCCTACCACCCTTATCAACTACGTCTAAATTAAGCTTAGACAGAACATTAAGAGCTTTAACAGATGAAATAGATTTTACAGCTCTATTTCTACAACCCTTAATGCTACACAGTTCTCCCTTCTTCACTCTACCCAAATTCACCGCCCAATAAATTAAAAGTAAATTTAGATATTAAAATAGCGTGTAACAAATTAAGTAATATATAGTAATATGGGCCCGTAGCTCAGCTGGACAGAGCATTGGCCTCCGGAGCCAAAGGTCCGGGGTTCAAATCCCCGCGGGCCCGCTTCCACCATCAAATCACCATGAAATTGATGGTGAATTCTCATGCTTTTCTTGCTTTCTGGACATCATGAACATGAACATCATCATACATGAACATCAAATATAAGTATCAAAGGTGATATTCAATTAATGGGGTTCCAAATTGGACCCCGAGTTAATAGACATATCTAAGCTATCACAGAATGTCAGACATAGAATTCTAATCTACGTTCTTAAGAAGGGTATTTCATCAACCATGTTAGGCTTTTCATCAAACTACATTAATAGAGTTAAGCGTGGTGTACTTAGAGTTAGCGACAATTTAGTTAAAGCCTGCCTCAAGCATATAACCCTAGAGGAATACATTCAATTGACAGGAGATAGGCTAGAGACAATTGACGCAGGCACCGTCATAAGAGTTCTAAAATCAGCGCTACGAGATAGAAATCTCCGCTACATAGTAATCGATTTAGTTGTTAAGGAAGCTGGTGAAGAAGTTAGGTTGGCTTCTAGGCAGTATAGGGTCACTGAGGACGATCTCAAAAAATTTGAGAGAATCTTAGCTCAAAAAGCTAAGTCAACTGCTAAAGCTCACAGAATCTACCTTCATAGAGCTC
>JANZKD010000149.1 GCA_025061245.1 Candidatus Culexmicrobium profundum | reverse complement strand
AAATTCCATCCTTAACCTCAAAAACCTTCTTAGAAACCATAAAGAACACCTATTATTGAGAATAAAATTGAAAAATAAATATTATTCGCTTTCCATTCTCCGTGTTAATAGCCAGCCGAATAGAGCAGATGAAATTGCACATATAGCATAAATAACATATACTAAGACCTCTTCAACTGCACCTGCATACAAGTTTCCTATCATTGCGTATAAACCGTAAATTATACTTAACATGCAAATTATTATTGCATCCCAAGGAATGGCGATTTCCTCGCTCAAATCTAAGCCTCCCTCGACTAATAGAATTACCAGTAGCCATCCACCTGTAACCCATCAAGCTATACTGCTCAGCCAAAACCTCGTCAACTAATACATAATAAATACAGTTATGACATTTAACTGGAACACTACTCAGAAAAAGCTTCTTCAACTCACAAACAGGAATAAACCTCAACTCAACTCTCCATTAAATAGAACTAGTATTATACTTCCAGATGATGGCTCGTTGGATTAATATTATGGTGCGAGATTGATTGAGCGTTAGAAAAGTTATTGCTGAAATAAAAACTATAACAAATGCATTATGAAACATATGAAGAGCTAACTCAAACATAAAAAAGTGTAAACAATTTAATTAAAAGTTTGTAGTCTTTCTTGCTTTTAATTTTCCAATAAATATAAAATTATCCTTGATATCTTCTCCCTTAATAGTGTGTAATTTAGGGGGAAATCAATCTCGTTAAATGCTCTATGTATTGTACTTTTCATTTTTAGCCACGCTTTCCCGTCTGTTACCCATATTAAGGAGATATTTTGCTTCTTTAGTCTTTGGTTTAAATCTATGTAAGCATTTGCTGTTTCTATTGGCTTGCTTCCTCCAACAGTATAGAAATTAACCTCTATTACTGCTACAGGCTTATTTTTATGATATATTACAAAGTCAGCACGTTTACTTCTTACAGTTCTTATAGATGAATCCTCTCTTTCTAATCTTATTTTATCAATACTTAATTTTTTCAATTTGGTAGCAAGTACGTGGTGAACCATGTCTTCGAATATTTTTCCACTTCTGTTTTTTCTTGCGTTTGAGTCGATACCAACTTCGACTCCGAATAGGTATGTAAATAAATCTTTGATCTGGTCGAAGGCTTTAAGTAGACCTACTTTATCACAGAAATCAACAATGTCTTCGATTAATTCATCAGAGTCGATATCTCCACGAAATGAGAGTTTCTTATAATTGATTTCATAATTTATTAGTTCTAATACCTCTATGTCTTCTTCCCTCAAGGCTATCAAATATGGAATGACTTTTGTTGTTTCGGGATATTTTTTAAGAATGACTTTTAATTCGGCTTTCCTATCATGATACGGCACTTGTGTTAGGTAATTTAGTATCGACAGCTCGTATTTGTATTGCTCCAACCTTTTACGTATTTTCTCCCAGTCAACATAATACTCATATGTTCTATTAGTGGGTAACAATGTTTTAAAGAAATACTCTTCATAGAACTCTAAACTGTCGAATCCTAATACTTCTAGATTAACCATTTCTTTTTTCCACCGTGTCTTTTAATGTCCTTTTCTCGAAGTCTTCTAAAATTCTATTGATATCTAAGCGCCTGCTATACTTATACTTACTTAGTTTTTCTCCCTTCTCTGGCTTTCTAAGTATGAAAAGCTTCTCATGATATATTAATAGGAAGTCCCTATCTTTGATTTTATTCCATACTTCTCTAGTAGTCTTCATTTTATGCTGTATCTTTACTACCTCCTCTTTCAGTATAAATCCAGCATCCAAAAACATCTGTAGTACGTAATGTGATATTGGTACGAAGTGTCTATGTATCCTTGTATCTCCAATCAATATTCCACAGTATTTTCCAGGCTTTAATACTCTATAGGACTCCTCAGCTATCATTCTTATCCATTTTAGATATGTTTCTAGTTTCCTTGTCTTAGATAGATCTCCCTCCTCCTTCTTTTGCCCTCCATATCTAATTATGTTAAAGTATGGTGGATGCGTTGCAATCAAGTCAATTGACTCGTCATTAATTTCAGTTAAGTGTCTTGCATCCCCATGATAAATCCTACTCCATGTTGATAAAATGTTATTCAATAGTTCTAGAGGAGGCTCAAATAATTCTGTGGACCATCTTATTCTATTCTTCGCATATTTTTCGAGATAATACAATCTATGGAGCGTTAAGATAACCGCATTAAAATTAATGTCTACACCTATACAATTTCTCCCCAACAACCTAGCCTCTACACAAGTAGTTCCACTACCAACCATTTGGTCAAGAATGATGTTTCCAGGCTCTGTATACTTTAGAATCAAAGCCCTAGCCATCTGAGGAGGCCAATTACCCCTATAGTCCCCCTTATGAGTTGCCCACTTACCCCTTTTTGGGAAGCTCCATACAGTTGTCGATATATCAGTCATTTCTTCTAGCTGAGGCTCCAATCTAGTTATCTCTATTGGAACTAACTCTATGGTTTGGTCCTCTATGCGTACCATATTATTTCTTTTAAGATACTCTTGATAATCCTTGTACGTGACGATTTTCATACTTATTCCTGTTAAAATATTTTGGCTGAGACTTTTATATTATTGTGGGTTCATTAACCTTCTCAGGAGGTATTGGAACTACAAGTCAAACAAGTCTTCATAAATGATCCTCAATCAAACCCCAAGAAATAGAGATTATTCCCCAGACAACCCAAAAATCATCTCCACAAGCCTGTAAATCAATCTATATTGGAATAAGTATAATAAAATGAAAACTACTGCTGCAAAAATTATTCGGCCATACTCAGTTGCAAGATCCAAGATAAACTTAAACCAAGCAGATACATCACTAGGACTGCTACCCTGGAAAATCATGCTTTCGAGAAAGCTCAAGGGAGATTGATAAGCCCAATAGGCAGCCAAGAAGCTACTTATGAAACTATAAAGTCTAGCCCAGCCTCCACCTTTAAATAAGGCAATACCAACTGGCAAAGCAACATAAAATAATAGAAAAAATAGACTAGGC
>JANZKD010000140.1 GCA_025061245.1 Candidatus Culexmicrobium profundum | reverse complement strand
TGAACTCGATAAAGGTTTAGGGGGCGGAATCCCGCATCCAAGTTTAATTTCAATTGAAGGTGAGCATGGTTCAGGTAAAACTGTTATTTCACAGCAAATAGTATATCACATGTTAAAGTCAGGTATTAAGAGCATAGTTATAACAACTGAGAATACTGTCAAGGAATATTTGAAGATGATGAAATCCATTAAGCTTGATGCTACATCCTTCTTTATTACAGGTCGATTGAAAATCTATTCTTTTCACGTCAAGGGAGGAATGTGGAGTAAATATCTTTCACCATTATTCCTACATGCAATAAGTAGCTTCTTGGCGTTTAAGAACACTTCATATAAGTGTATTGTAATTGATGATTTAAGTTCACTATCTATTGATGTGACTCGGGACAGTTTTTTAACCTTTATAACTAGAATGAAAAATCTAGTTTCCGATGGTAGAACTATAATTCTGACTTTTCACCCAAAATTTCTCGAAGATGAATCAATACGTATTCTAAAGGCTTCAAGTGATGTCTACTTTGTAATGAAAAATGCATACATTGGCAATATGCAGGTCAAGGTCTTGCAAATAGTAAAATTGTGGGGAAGTTTTGGGGAGCGAAAGGCAGCTATCAATCTTGAAATCAATCCAAGTTTAGGTTTAAGAGTATTACCTATAGGTGAGGTGAGCATATGAAATTAAATTTTAAGCGTTTATTAAGCAATATTAAAAAGCCGTTTTCTCTAAAATACAGGAATCCCCTGGAAATACCTATTCCACAAACCCTGGAGGAGGCATTGAAAAATCATAAATACTTAATGAAGTATTTGGAGAGTTTAGATCAAAAGCCTCAATATTTCCCTAAATTGGATTTGGCTAAAAATCTTGGTTCTAATGTAAGTGTTTTATATCCTGTTGGTCAAGGCATTTTTATACATATTGATCTTTCTAATAGGAAGTATATCATAGTGGAGCCTCCAAAGCCTAAGAGAAAGTTGTTAGAAGTAATTGAAACTGCCATGGCGAGAATTTTGGCAGAGGAAGACATTGAATTGGATGGAAGCAAAAAGGTTCAAGTAGTTTTGAGGTATTTTGATAAGGCTCTTAAAAGGTCTAAGTTGAAGCTTGATAAGTATCGTAAACAAGATTTACTGTATTATTTTCTCAGAGAAAAAATTGGTCATGGATTTTTAGACCCCTTTCTACTCGATGAATGGCTTGAAGACATTAGCATTCCTGGTGCTGGACCAGTTTTCGTATATCATCGAATCTACGGCTATTTAGAGTCTAGTATAACTATTAGTAAGGATGAAGTTGACCGGCTTCTCAGAAGTATAGCTGAGCGTTACGGGAAAGTTTTAAGCTATGCTAATCCGATTATTGATATTCATCTTCCCGATGGAAGTAGATTTAACATTGTTTTTGGTGAGGATATAAGTCTGCATGGAAGCAACTTTACTATTAGAAAGTTCTCTAAGGAACCCTTATCTGTTGGTCACCTTGTGAAATGGAATACTTTTAATGCAACTATGGCTGCTTATATGTGGATGCTTATTGAAGCAGGCTTATCTTTCTTTGTGTGTGGGGAAACTGCCTCTGGAAAAACAACTACTCTAAATGCACTTTTAGCCTTCATTCCTCCATTTTCTAAAATTGTTAGCATTGAAGAAACACCTGAAGTTAGATTGCCGCATAAAAATTGGGTTAGAGAAGTAACTAGAATGCATACTGGAAGTCCTGTAACCATGTTTGACCTAGTTAAGGCGGCATTAAGGCAAAGACCAGATTACATTGTAATAGGTGAAATTAGAGGAGAAGAGGGTAGAATAGCTTTTCAAGCCATAGAAACTGGTCACCCGGTTGTTTCCACAATGCATGCTGGAACATTGGGTCAACTTTTTCAAAGAATTACTTCAGATCCAATTAATGTTCCTAAATCGCATATAGATGGATTAAATTTAGCAATATTTCAAGCTAGAATTGAGCGAGGTGGAAAATTCATTAGGAGAGTTACTTCTGTAAATGAAATTATAGGATATAATTCTTCCTCAGGTAAGTTAATGTTCCTTCCAAGCTTCACCTATGATCCTGATGTTGATAAGCTTTCATTTGCTGGTACAAGTTATCTTTTAGAGACTAAAGTGCTTCCCTTTAGAGGATGGAGTAAAGACAAGCTGCCTGATTTATATGATGAATTGAATAAGCGTGCTGAAATCATTAAATGGCATGCAAACAATGCTCCAAGTTATTTTGATGTCTGGAAGACCATCATTGAAGTTGACCGAGTTGGTGTAGATGAAGTTTATAAAAGAATTACTGGAGGATTGAAACCTTGGAGAGAATAATTAAAATTCTATCTTTAATTATTATTTTAACTTCGATTTTCCCAATGTTCTTCCTATGGCGAAATGATATTGTTAATGCTGGTTTATCTTGCTTCGTTCCTCTATCATTTTTCGCTATTGTATTGGCTTTTAAGATGAAGAAGCGGGCTGGAAAATTGGATATGCTTCTTGTCACTGCAATTCTACATATGTATTCTGTTTCTTTAGGAGAGTCTGGCCCCTCAGAGATAATAGATGCAGTTGCTAATACTGCTGAGTACAAGTATTATAGTAGAATTTTCAGAGTTATCCGTGATTTAACAGTTCATATGGGTCATGGATTAACTAAATCTCTTTCACAAATTGCTAAGACTGTTAAGCCTCCCTTAAAGGATATTTTAATAAGAATGACTGAAGCTTTCTCAGCTACTAATCCTAAAGATTTTTTGGAATTAGAGGCTTCAACTATAATGGAGGAGTATTCAGGGTATTATGCTCGTGCATTGGAGTCTCTAAGAGTTTTAGGCGGAGTCTTTAGTACTTTTCAGAGTGTTTCTGTTTTTATCGTTTTAACAGTTCTTATGATGACTATATTTATGACTGATCCCTCCGTTATACCGTCTGCTTATTCTTTAGCTTTGATATCTACCGCTGCTATCCTTTTAGCATTCAAAGTTATTTCTCCAAAGGATTTCATGGTGCATTTAGAGGGGTATGATTCGCCAAAGTATAAGATATTTAAGTTG
>JANZKD010000157.1 GCA_025061245.1 Candidatus Culexmicrobium profundum | reverse complement strand
TGCTTATCTTGCACCCCTAGTTTTAATCATATCAATAGCCCTTCTACTATTAAAAGCAGATAATAGAAAGGAAGTGGCGATAAAAATAGCATATTGGCTTGTACTTTTAATCTCAATGTTTCTCCCAATCGTAACTGTATGGGACAGATTTACTCTTACCCTACCACATGTGATAGAAAGATATGGCGTATTGCTTGGAATAATACAGTTTGCATGGATACTAATTTTAATAGGTACTGCAATGACGTTAATATTTACCTTTAAAGGCAGATTCATAACAGCAAGCGTCACTCAACTAGTAATTTCACTTATCGCGTTTTTAATAGCAATTTCAGTGGTAAGATTAAGAGAAATAGCAATTCCAAATATAGGCTTCATATTACCATTAGCAACGATAATTGCAGTAATAATTCAGAGAAAAAGAGAAAAGCCGAAATCAGAATCAGAATTAATCAAGGTGTTGCCACCAGTAAAGAAAGAAGAATATGAAAAATATTATAGACAATATTTTGATTAAATTTAATGTATTTTGCGAGGCTTACAGATTATCTCTCTCACTTCTAAATTGAAGAAATTTGTACTGTGTGCAGGCTTAATTACCAGAGCAGTGTCTGCCCCTCTTCCAGTCCCTGCAATCGCTATAATTTCTTCATCAATTGGAATTAATCCAGCATCTGCAGCCATAACACTTATCTCAATAGCAGCTTTAACACCCTCACCAAATAGACGTAAAGTATTTGCCATAAGCTCTAACGGCAACCATGTAGCTAATTGTCTTCTAATACTTCTCTCAACTGCGCTTAGAGCATGTGTCCCCGTGAAGATTTTCCCTCCAAGCGATGAAATTTCATTTTGATACTCTTTCTTTAACTCACTTATACCGGGAGAAGAGAAACCGACGCAATGCGATACTACAACTACATTATAGTCCTTAAATAATTTACATGCCTTTACTCCAGTTTCACCAGTAGTTGATGCTACAACCACATATTTGATTCCTAGCTCTTCAGCTCGTTTTTTAGCTAATTTTAGAGTTACATCAGTATTTTCTCTTCCAGGACTATCGAAATAAGTAATTTCTTTAACCTGCATATTTTCACCACTCTAACAATACTAACTAAGTTAACATACATAAATTAAATAGCTTAAGAAAACAGCAACAACATTATTGAACAACCAACTTAATATGACTTTAAACATATTATTGAATGGTGTTGTTAAAATGAGAGTGCTGGTTACAGGTTTTGAACCCTACGGAAAGGAAAATTATAATCCATCAAAAGAAATAGCATTAAAGCTAGATGGAAAAGAAATAAATGGATCGAAAATTTTCGGGGCTGAGATGCCAGTATCATATAGAAGAATTAGAGAGGCACTTATTACAAAAATTGAGGAAATAAAACCTCAAATAGTTATAAATTTGGGATTAGCTCCAGGAGTCTCATACATAAGAGTAGAAAGAGTTGCAATAAACATCATGGATGCAGGGCCAGATAATGATGGATATAGACCAATAGACAAACCAATAGAACTAAATGGACCTCCAGCATACTTCGCCACCATACCCATAAAAAAGATAGTTAAAGAATTAAAGGAAAACGGAATTCCGGCAGCAATATCAAATAGTGCAGGAACATTTCTATGTAACTGCATCATGTATCATACTCTACACTACATATCTACAAAGAAACTCAAAGCAATCTCAGGCTTCATACATATACCATACATACCAAGACAAGCTGCAGAGAAAGAAAGATATCCTCCTCCAAGCTTACCGTTAACCTTAATTGAAAGAGCAGTAAAGATAGCAATCAAAACTTCATTAGATTCCTGGAATGAAAAATTCATGAAATAGCATCGCTCCATTATAAATGAAAAAGTGTAGGGGAGCATAGAAACTCAAGTGCATGTCTACTTAAGACCTTGGAAATAGTTTTTCATTCTATCTACACCTTCATCAATTACTTCAGGATTTAAAACGCATGGTGCAAAGGAAAGGCGAGCCCATCCATCCATGAGAAAATCTACTCCAGGAGCCAGTGCCACTTGCCATTTTCTCAAGAGATCGTTGCAAACCTTCTTAGAACTATATTCATATTCTTCATGATTGAAGAATACATAAAAGCCAGCTTCCGGCTTGAGTACCTTTAGTCCATCAATATTTGACTTTAATTTCTCATAGGTGTAAAGTGCAATTTTTGAATATAGTTTCCGTTGAATCTCATAGTATTCTTTTACTTCCTTAAGTCTATCTTCATCTAAGAAAACACGTGTCATAACTTCCTGAACAAACCTGTTAGGACATAGAACTCTGGCTTGTTCTATTACTTCAATCGCTCTAATTAAACTTGGATCACCTATAAGATATGCTAGACGCCATCCAGGTATTCGCATCTCCTTAGATAAAGTGCACATCCAAACTTCATTCTCCCGCCTATCTCTAGAAATATATCTTGGAGGAGAATTGTAAAAGAACGCTCTATATGCAACATCAATCATAACCCAGAAACCTTTATCCTCAGCAATATCAACGATCCCACTCAATATTTCATCGCTAATAACTTGACTATCAGGATTTCCAGGGGAGGTTAGAATCATTAATTTAGTTTTGGAAGAAACTAAGTTTTGAAGCTCATCTAAGGATGGATTAAATTCGTAATTCTTTATTAGATTCCAAGCTTTAATTCCGACGTTAAGTTTCATCTCCACTTGCAATTGCCTAATATAGTTCAAATAGGCAGGTCTAGTAACAATAACTTCATCCCCAGAATTTATACATGCAATAATAGTGGCTCCAATTAGATCAGTGCTACCTGATCCAATGAGAATCTCATTAGGAAAAACCTTTCTATTGAAAACCTCTCTCTCATATTTTATTAACCCTCTTATAAACGGAGGTTGACCCCTAGTAGTTCCATATCTTGCTGATTCATTAAAAAGCAGTTCATCCTCAACAATCTCCCTAGCTGCTTCAATTAAAGCTTTTGGCGGTGGATCCTGCGGCCATCCACCTCCTAGATAAATTAATTTTCTAGGATATTTTTCAGGATGTTCACGATAATCAGTTACCACACTCATTA
>JANZKD010000267.1 GCA_025061245.1 Candidatus Culexmicrobium profundum | reverse complement strand
TTTTATTTATTGTAAATTTATTGATGACGCGATTCCAATGATAGATTTTATATTATTATAGAGGATCAATATAGGTATCCTGATTCACAATCATGGACTGATCATGTTGTTAGAGTTACCTGGTTATATTCTGACAGTATTAGAGTGGCAGTTTTTAAGTGTATTGGAGGTTATTCATATTTATTTTATGTTGGTGGAGAGGAGGTTTATGTTAAGCCTTTTGGTGAAGCTTGGCATAATGATGGTGTGAAACTTTACACTGAGCTTCAGAAGTTTAGTTTACTGAAGATTATTGAGCTTAATGAATGATTAAGCTGGTTAACTTTAATGCTTAAATACTCATTTTTCATTTTAGTTTATTTAAAGTAAGAGTTGGGGGTTGAGGCTTGATGTCTTCATTTGTTGAGTGTAGTTTATGTGGTTTTAAGTATTCGGTTAATACTCCCTTAAATGTTTGTGATAGATGTGGTGGTGCACTGCTTTTTCGTTATGATTTGAATTTAATTGGAAATAAGGTTAGCAAGGATATCTTAAAGGAGCGAGATGATACGTTCTGGAAGTTTATTGAATTTCTTCCATTAAAGGGTGAGGATAGTATTGTCTCTTTAGGGGAGCCTTACACTCCAATTATTCATTTAGCAAAAGATTTTGCTTTTAACTTTAGTAATGTTTTTGTTAAGGATGATGGTAGATTGCCTACAGCTACATTTAAGGCTAGGGGTATGAGTGTTGCTGTTTCATGTTTGAAGGAGCTTGGAGTTAAGAGGGTTGTGATTCCAAGTGCGGGTAATGCTGCTGCTGCTTTAGCTGCTTATGGTGCTAGGGGTGGAATGGAGGTTTACACGTTTATGCCTAAGGATGTTCCTTTGAGTACTTTGAGGGAATGTGCTCATATGGGTGCTAATATTTTTCTTGTTGATGGTTTGATTAGTGATGCTGCTAGACTTGTAAGCAAGTTTAAGGACAAGTATGGTTGGTTTGATGTTTCTACTAATAAGCAGCCTTATAGGTTTGAGGGATATAAGTTAATGGCCTTTGAAATAGCTGAGCAATTTGATTGGAATCCGCCTGATGTAATTATTTTCCCAACTGGTGGTGGTGAGGGTGTCATTGGTTTATGGAAGGGTTTCAGTGAGCTGGTGGAATTGGGATGGATTGAGGAAAATAGTATTCCAAGACTTGTTGTTGTGCAATCCACTGGATGTGCACCTATAGTTAAAGCTTTCCGTAATGGGGAGAGTGAGGTTGCTGAGGCTTGGAGGGAGGCTGATACCATTGCCGCTGGTTTACGTGTACCTAAACCCTATGCGAGCTATCTCATTTTAAAGGCTGTAAAGGAGACTAATGGCTATGCGACTGCGGTTAGTGATGAGGAGATTCTTGCATCTATGAAGGCATTGGCTAAGAGTGGATTGTTTGTTTGTCCTGAAGCTGCTGCAACTTATGCTTCATTGCCTCATTTGAAGGATGAAGATGTTTTGGATGGTGATGATAAAATCTTGCTATACTTAACTGGGAGTGGATTAAAGTATTTAGATTTATTCAAAATTGATTTTAAGAGTTATCCAGTTCTTAGAAAGGATGCAGATTCACTTCCTTAGTTATTCTTTTATGCCTTAATCTCTCTTTAAATTTGCTTTGCTGTTTAAAATTTCACTTGACTTTAACCTTCATTGTTATGTTGTCAGTAATTGTTATAAACTTGTTTGTTATAAATATGTTTGTGATAAACATGTTTATCAATAGATCAGTTGAATTGAAAAAACTTCTAGACGTGCTAAGTAGAGAGGAATCTCAACTCATACTAGTTTATGGTAGGCGTAGGACAGGTAAAACTTCCCTTATAATTAAGGCTCTAGAGCAATTTGAAAATTCAGTTTATCTTTATACTCCAATCGCATCATCAATTGATCAAGTTCTAGCTTCCTATGGTTTCTCCTTTAAGGATGCTGGTATTAATCCTCCGAATTCATGGAGAGAATTTCTAGATTTACTTTATGAGCTTGGCGATAATGGATGGATTGTTGCCATAGATGAGTTTCAGAGATTGGATGAAGCATTCAAACCTGCAATTTCTCTTCTTCAAGATGCTTGGGATCGATTTTTAAGTAAGACTGGGCTTAAATTGATTCTTTGTGGATCGGCTGTAGGTGTAATTGAGAGACTTGCACTAAGTGGTTCTGCACCACTTTTAGGGAGAGTTGATTGCATTTTGAAAGTTAGGCAAATGAATTATCTTGATGCAAGAGCCTTTTACCCTGGAGATGAGGAGAATAAATTTAAAGTTTACTCCTATTTTGGTGGTACACCAGCGTATGCTTCTAGATATGATAAATCACTGGATTTGTGGGGAAATCTTGAAAGATTGGTTTTAAATCGTGGTGCTCCATTGCTTGAGGAACCTGAGAGAGTTTTAATGGAGGAGACTAGAGCTAAGTGGACTTATTCAGAGATATTAGCCCAATTAGCCAGTGTTAAGGGTTTACCCTTGAGTAAGATTAAGGCTAGACGTGGAAGTCCTGTTGAATATTTGAGGGTTCTCGAGCGTATGGATTTGATTAAGAGAGTTATTCCTCCAACTGAAGTTAATCCAGCTAGACCTAAGCGATGTCTCTATGTTGTTGCAGACCGTTTTTTTAAGTTTTGGTTTAAGTATGTCTATCCAAATTTATGGATGATTGAGTCAGGTAGACCTATTATCTCTAAAATTAAAGCAGAAGAGGAGAAGTTTCTTTCTGAGGCAGTTGAAGAAATAATTATTGATGTTATGCCTGTTGTTTTAAAAAAGTTGAATTTTCCATTAATAGATAAGGCTGGTCCATGGTGGTATAAGGAGTTTGAAATCGACTTTGTAGGTCTTTCTAGGCATGATGTGGTGATAAGTGAAATTGAGTGGGGTTTGGGGACTGATGAATTGGTGAGAAGTGTTTGTAATAAGGCTGAATTGTTTATGGAGATTGAGAGATGGAGGGGGCCAGTTTCAAAGATTGTGATAGCTAGGGATTTCACTGAGGCTGCACATAGAGAAGCTGAGAGAAGTGGTGTGACGTTATTAAAAGTTAATTATATTGGAAGATTGATTGGATAGTTTAGAGTTTTGAAAGCAGTGTACCGTATCCG
>JANZKD010000253.1 GCA_025061245.1 Candidatus Culexmicrobium profundum | reverse complement strand
TTAGCCTTAATTATCACAGCCCTTTGATTAACTTCTCTAATCTTCTTTTCAACTTCTTCTACAGCTTTTCTATCCACTGAATTCACTTTATTGATTATAACTACATCAGCCATTCTAACGTTAACTTCACCTGGGAAATATTTTAACTCATGTCCAGGCCTCATCGGGTCAGCCACAACTATTAATAGGTCAGTCTTATAAAATGGAAAGTCATTATTCCCACCATCCCATAGAATTAAATCTGCCTCATTCTCAGCCTCTCTTAAAATCACTTCATAATCGACTCCAGCATAAACTACCAGTCCCATATTAATATGAGGCTCATATTCCTCTTTCTCTTCAATGGTACATTGATATTTCTCAAGATCCTCAATCTTCTCAAAGCGCTGACAAATTTGCTTACGTAAATCCCCATATGGCATTGGATGCCTGATAACTATGACATTTAACCCTTTATTCTTCAAAATTTTAGCCACCTTACGACTCACAGTACTTTTACCAGCCCCTGTTCTAACAGCACAAACAGCTATTACTGGGACTTTAGTCTTCAACATTGTGTCTTTCGGTCCAAGCAATTTAAAAGTAGCTCCAGAAGCCATTGCAATTGAAGCCTTATGCATAACGTATTCATGTGAAACATCGCTATATGAAAAGACAACCTCGTCAACATTATATTTCTCTATTAGCTCAGGAAGCATTTTCTCAGGGTATATTGGAATGCCATTAGGATAGCGGGGGCCTGCCAATTCAGGTGGATATATCCGCTTCTCTATTCCAGGTATCTGAGCAGCAGTAAAAGCAACAACTTCATAATCAGGGTTATTTCTAAAGTATACATTGAAGTTATGGAAGTCCCTTCCAGCAGCACCCATTATAATTACCCGTTTAACCACAACATTCACCAACAAATAATTAACATAGGAAATATAAATAAGATTAACACTCCAAGTCTTCAAGTTTCTTAAGCCATTTAAGTATAAGCTCATCTACTGGAGGATGCTTTCTCCTCCTCCCTTTAGGAAAATAAGGACATCTCCCAACCACTTCAATCGCTTTAAGAGCCAAATCATCAGCTTCCCCAACTTCAAATTTATTCCAATCATAATAATGCCTGAAGGATTCAACATCAGTCCAGCTTAAATCAAATGCGTCTAAATCATTCAAGTTAATACAAACTGCCACTCTATTTAACGATCTATGAAGACTTAATGGACAAGTAAATAGCCTCTGTGGATCATGTTCATTATCAACTCTTAAACTCTCAGCTGAAAAAGAGATGTCATGAAACTTCCATTCAAGCTTCATAATAGTATATTCAACTAAAGCATATGCTAAATCTAATGGATTATAATTCCTTCTAAGTTCAGGTGATAGAGCATTGTGATGTAAATGTACATGTGCACCTTCACCACTCCATTTTATAATTATAGAACGAGTAATCCCATTGGATTCAAGAAAAGAAGCTATCTCTCTACAAACAGCAATAGTAGCTTTCCAATGAAGTAAATCGTTATCTATATCCCAAGTGGGAGTGCATGCAATAATATTGTTTAAATCAACAACATGCTCAAAATCATATAGCTTCCCATAAATATTAGCGGTTGCATAAACAGTTCTCAAACCCAATTTTCCAAAAATTTTAACATACCTTTGAAAATCACGTTCAGATGAAATAAGTAGAGGATCCCCCTTAAGATACCGGACTAGTATGAATTTTTCCTCATCATCCTTACTTCGCCTACAATGAAAAGCAACCCACCTCTTCTTTAACCCACTAAAACCGTCAACTTGAGCACAACACCACTTAACAATTTCACTCTGAACATTAGCTTTTGAATAATGCTTTAACACTAGAGTAGGCATCAAGACTCTCGCCACTTCATTTTTAAGAAAATAGATATTAAATTCATTTGGTGAAGAAATGTCAAAGCGAAAAGAACGAATACCATTTCGAGTCAAAATGGCTGATGGAAGCATAGAAACAATCTACGCATACTCCGAAAAACAAGCAATGTTCTTTGCATCAAGACTTGGAAAAAGACCAGTAAAAGTTGTTGGAATATTAAGTGAAGAAGTTAAAGAAAAACAAGCTCCAACCATCATAAAAGAAGAAGATTTAATGAAAATACTCAACGAACTCGAGGAAGCATATAATAAAGGAGATTATCTAAAAGCAGTTAGACTTCAAATAGAAGTACATAAAGCCATTTCTGAGGGAAGAATATCTTGGAGTAATGAGCTAGAAAACAAATATAAAATCTTCAAATACTGGTGAAAAAATGAAGGGGAAAACTATATTAATCGGTACACTGACAATTATTCTCTTACTACAAATACAAAGCATACTATCAATTGAAGCAGCAACAGTGAATATAACATTAAAGTGCATGGATGTTAGACCAGGCATATATGTGGTTTATGAAGAAATTAATGGAAAAACCTTAATCAATGTAACTTATCATTCACTGGGGGAATATCATGAGGAACCACAAATAAATGTGACAATAAAGATAAATAACAACGATCAATATTGGTCAATTTTCTCTCTAAGAAATAGAGAATTAATAAATGGAACTATAAATGAATGGAAATACTATCCATTATGGATTCCTAAAGGATTAAAAGTAAACTCCGAAATCGAAGTGTATCAAACAAATTTTAGAGTAATAGAAGTTGACGAGGAGAAAATAACAATATCAAATCAAACGTTAACATTAGTTTACGATAAATTCTCTGGAGCATTTATTAATGGAGACCTAGTAATCAAGAACACCAGATATCAAGTTAGAATAAAGAAAACAAACATGTATTTTAGACGAAAACTCTTTCAAGACCTATACTTTGATTGGGAAAAATTAACAGAATACCTATTAGAAATAAATACAACGTCAAATATAGGGAAAATACTGGTATATTCTATAGGTAAAAGTTGTCTTGGAAGAGATATCTGGGCCTGCGAGATACCGGCAAGAAAAATAGAGAAAGCAGTTATAGTTGTCGATGGAGGAATGCATGGAAGCGAAGCAATAGGTGTGAAGAGCGCTGTTCATATAATAGAGAAAGTATTGGAAGAATACTCTGAAATTGAGAATCTAGATTACATTACATTAATAATAATTCCCATGCTAAATCCAGATG
>JANZKD010000107.1 GCA_025061245.1 Candidatus Culexmicrobium profundum | reverse complement strand
GAAATGTGGACTTCAAGTAGGCACAACACAGGAAGAAGAATTAATGTCATTAATTTCAGCTGGAAAGCTTCCTCCTGAAACCATGCAAACCTATGAAGACTATCTACTTGCACTTGAAGATATGAAGAGAGGTGTAATCGACTGTATTTATGCTGAAACACCTGTGACTTCATGGTGGATACTTGAAGCAGAGAAGAAGGGAGAAGAGCCAATTGTCGTGATCTATAGGAGGCCATATTGGCCTGTCGCATTTGTAGCACATAAGGATGCTGATGAACTAGTTGCAAAGATAAATGGTGCACTTGCACAGCTAATAGCTGAAGGAAAAGTAGAAGAGTTAAAGAAGAAGTGGAAGTGTCTATAGAGCTGTGAGGCTGTAAAGCAGTGAATTACATTGAAAAACTAATATTCATCCTATCAGGGCTACCAACAACACTTTCAATATCCATTCTCTCTTTTTTACTAGGATTCATCATTGGACTCCCATTAGCATTCATAAGAACATATGCAAGCAGACCCCTACAAATCATAGTTGACTTATATGAGAAGGTTTTGAGAGGAATACCTGAAATAGTAACCATGCTCTTCTTATACTTTGGTGTAGGATTAGTATTAGGTTTTAGTCCATTTAGAAATCCATTTCTAGCAGCAACAGTAGCTCTCGGATTAAGAAGTGGAGCTCATCAATCACAAATATTTAGAGGAGCCATAAGGGGGGTTGGCGGAGAACAAATGGTGGCAGCCATATCCTTGGGGCTTTCAAAGCTACAGGCGATAATCTATGTTATAATACCCCAAACGTTCATCATAGCGGCACCTGGATTAGGCAGTGAATATGCACTTCTAGTTAAGGATTCAGCCTACGCATTTATTCTAGGAGTATTAGAAATCATGAAGATGACAGACATAATTAGACGTACAACCTATGATGTAGTTTTCCCCTACCTCACAGCCGCCTTCATCTACATAATGTTAACCTTCCCAATTGCAACTTATCTAGACATGTGGGGGAGTAGAAGGAAGAGGCAATTAGGATTGTAGAGAGGGGATAATGATGAGAGAAGTGGTAATGGAGTGTAGAAATCTATGGAAAATTTATGGAGACATCATTGCAGTTAAAGACGTATCACTCCAAATTAGAGAGGGAGAAATAAAAATTATATTCGGCCCAAGCGGCTCTGGAAAAACAACCCTACTGAGATGTTTAGGATTATTAACAAAACCAACAAAGGGAGAAATATTCCTCAGAGGAGAATGCCTAACCAGACCGGGAATAAAATTAAACAAATATAGAGCGAGAATAGGATTCGTATTCCAACACATCTGGCTATTCCACCACTTAACTGCCCTACAAAATGTGGAGTTAGGCTTGAGACGAGTATTAAAACTACCAAAAGAGGAAGCTAGAAGACGTGCAATGCAAGCCTTAAGAGAAGTTAGAATGGAGAGATGGGCAAAACACTATCCAGCTCAACTATCAGGAGGACAACAACAGAGAGTTGGAATAGCTAGAGCACTAGCAATGGATCCAGAAATCATATTACTAGACGAGCCAACATCAGCCCTAGACCCAGAATTAACTGGAGAAGTAATAGACACACTAAGAGACTTAGCAAAAGAGGGAAGAACAATGCTAATAGCATCCCATGAAATGGGATTTGCTAGAGAAGTAGCAGATGAAATGATATTCCTAGATGAAGGAACCATCATTGAAAGGGGACCACCAGAACACTTCTTCACAAATCCGAGAACTGAGAGAGCTAGAAGATTCATGGCTAGATTAATCAAACAGACGATGAGGGAGCGATAAATGGAATTCATATTAGAATACCTCCCCCTAATAATTGAGGGATTCATAGTAACAGTTGAAGTAACCTTCTTCGGAGTAATAATGGGCCTCATATTAGGAACACTATTGGCAATAGGAGATCTTTATGGAGGAAAAATAATATCAACACTAATAAAGATTTATGTAGAATTCTTTAGAGGAAGCTCAATAGTAGTCCAACTATTCATATTCTACTATACAATACCATCAATGCTCAACACAACCATAGACAGCTTCATAGTAGGCCTAATAGTATTTGGATTAAACAGTGCAGCATATCAAAAAGGCTACATAAAAGGAGCAATGGAAGCAGTATATGAAGACCAAATGACAGCAGCACTATCCCTAGGACTCACCAAGGCTCAAGCAATAATGTATGTAATCCTCCCACAAGCATTAAGAATAGTAATACCAGCATGGAGCAATGAATTCACCTCCCTAGCAAAAAGCACAGCTGCCCTACTAGTAATTGGAGAAAGAGAACTAGCATCAGCCGGCAAAACAATAGCAGCTCAAACATGGAGAGTACTGGAAACATACACCTTCATAGCAATAATATACCTCGCCTGGATAAGCATTGTAACCAAAATTTTAGACATAATATATGAAAAAGTTAAGATACCTGGAATAGAAATCACAACCTAACCAATATAGGAAATTACCATAGCCGATGCCAGCTCTCTAACAAAGTTCAGATTTTTCTTCTATGTAATAGACGGCTGACACCCATGGCTAGGAGAAAAGCTACTGGAATGAATAGAGCTGTTAAAATTGTGGCTACTTCATGGGCTATTACTTCAAAGATTATTCTAGCCATCTCAGTCATATATACAGCTACAATAAATAACTCGATTTTATGGAAAATCTTCTGTAAATCAACTAGTCTGATTAGCTGTTCCTTTGAAGCCTTCTGCTCTTCAAGAGCAATCTTCTGTTGTTGAAAGCGGAGATACACTCTAATTTCATCCATAACAGTTTCTAAATGTGCTTTAAGTGCTTCACCCTTTACAATATGGCTTTTAAAAACCTTAACAACTCTGTCATATACTTCAATGTCTATGTCAAAGTTTCTCGGATAATCTTTAAACTTCTTCTCATTTAACTTCTTAAAAATACTTTTCAGCTTGGAGACAGTTAGCTCAGCCTCCACAAAGTTTGCCTGCATAGCTGCAATCATGGTGGATAGGGTTAATGCTCTCTCCATTATATAATTCAGCCAGGAAGCCAAAGTTTCCAAGTCTATGGGCTTAGGTCCTATTAGCTTCCATAAGAAATCCCTAGTTTTCTCCCTCACTTCCATCTCTCTAGACTGAAAGATACTGAACAGTTTCTT
>JANZKD010000177.1 GCA_025061245.1 Candidatus Culexmicrobium profundum | reverse complement strand
AGAGAAGGCTAAGCGTTTTGGTGTTTCAATGGTTTTGGTTAGGAATAGTAATCATTTCGGTATAGCTGGCTACTATTCACTTATGGCTGTTTTCGAGGGTTTGATTGGAGTGACAGCCACTAATTCCAGTAGACTTGTCGCTTACGTTAACACGGTGGAGAGGTTTTTAGGTACAAATCCAATTGCAATAGCTATTCCTAAGCGTAATCCACCTCCAATCCTATTTGATGCAGCTACATCAATAATTCCAGTTGGTAGAATTGAAATTTACTCTAAGAAGGGTAAGAGTGTTCCAAGTGGATGGGTTATGGATGGTAGAGGTGAAATTATTCATGGTGATGCCAAAGCTATCCTCGAGATGGTTGAGAGGGGTGATGCAGCTCTACTGCCGCTTGGGGGTTTGGGTGAGGAGTTGGGTGGACATAAGGGTTCAGGCTTATCATTCATAGTTGACTTAATTTCAGGTGTATTGTCTGGCGCCCTATGGAGTTTTCATGTTGGTGAGATTATTGGTGATAGGCCGGCTAATGTCGGTCATTTCTTTTCAGCTATAAATATTGAAGCCCTCATGTCGTTGAATGAATTTTTCGATAGAGTTGAGCGTTATATTGGTGAGGTTAAAGCCCTAAGGAGGCATCCTAAAGCTGATAGAATTTGGATTCCAGGTGAGAAAGCTTGGCTTACCATGCAGACTAGACTTAAAACTAGAATTCCCTTGCATAGAACTGTTTATAATGATCTTGTAAGGCTGGGTAGAGAGGTTGGTGTTGACTGGGAGCTTAAGAAATTTGGTTTAACTTCTTAATCTTTCTTCTTTTATTGTTTAATAGTTAGATTTTAAATATTTGCTTGACTTTAATTTTCATGGTGATTTAGTGGATATAAGCTCTGAGTTATATGAGTTTATTGTTAAGGTTGTGGAGGATAAAATTAAGAACTTGAAGGTGAGTAGAGCTGAGTTTGATAAGCTAATTATAACTGTTAATAAGTTAGCTGATAGAGTTAATGATTTGGCTTTGGCTCAGATGAAGACTGAGGAGAGGCTTAATCAGTTGGCTTTAATTGTGGATAAACTTGTTTCTGGAATTAATTCTTTGAGATTAGAGGTTGGTAGGTTAAGTGAAACTATTGGTTTTGGACTTGAAGATATTGCTAGAACTATTCTTCCAAACTGGTTGTATAAGCATTTGAATATTGAGATTGAGAGTTTAGAGAGAAGGTTCTTTAGAATTGATGGTGAAGAAATAGAGGTTAATCTTTATGGAGTTGGTAGGCGTGGAAGTGTTAGGGTTGTAGTGTTGGGTGAAGTTAAGTCTAGAATTTATGGGAGAGATGTTGAGGCATTTTATTCTAAGTTGAAAAAGTTGAGTGGAGTTGTTGGAGTGGATGTTATTCCTGTAATGTTTGGCTATTTGATTCATCCTTCTGCTGAGGTTAAGGCTGGTGAGCTTGGAATTTTCTTAGTTGCATCTTATATGAAGTAAATTGATTTTGCTCTTGATATTTCAGCTATAATTTAGTAATCTCTAAGTTCCTTTTTGTAGGCTTCATATAGTTTTGTTCCCCACTCATCTATGTTTCTTAGTTTTCCTAGGAAGAATCTTAGTACTGGTGGTTCATAGATTCATTCTAGTTTCTTCATTAGGTCTCTATGCTCGTATAGCCATAATATCTTGTCTACTGCATAGTCTACGTGTGATTTTAAGTATACTCTTCTTGGGAATGCTATTCTTACTAGTTCTAGGTCTGAGAATATTTCTCTTCCTTCCCTGTTTCTCTCCATTGACATGGTTCCTCTTTCCATTGCTCTTATTCCTGATGCTATGTATAGTGCTGCTGCTAGTGTTCCTGCTGGATACTTGTCTTGCGGTAGGTGGGGTAGGAATCCCATTGCATCTAGGTGGACTCCTAATCCTCCTGGTGGTAGTATTACTGGTATTCCTGCTTTGTCTAGTTTTTCCTCGAAGTATTTGATTAATTCTACTTCTGATCTTATTATTGCTTCATCTATCATTTCTCTTAGTCCAATTGTCATGGCATCCATGCTGATTTTATCCATAACCCTTACACGTTCTTCTGGTGTGTTTGGCGGTAGCCCCTTACCCTTCATTCTAAAATGTGTGTGCGCATCGATGTAGACTATAAATTCACTATTGTCAATTACCTTGGGGTTGAGTATAAAATGTTTTAGATTATAAAGTTTGGAGAGTTACTTTTGAATTTGTTTTCTTAGTTATTTATTTTTCAATTTCTATTAAATTATTGAAATCTTTAATAGGTTATATTTATATGCTTCACATTTTAGATTGAAAGAAAAGCTGGGATGGAGGAATTAAATGGAGTATGAAGATGTAATATTGGAGGTTCCTGAGTATAGTGAGTTTATGACTGTTGATGAGTTGAATGAGAGTTCTCGTAGACTCGCGAAAAAGTATCCTGGGTTGGTGGATTTCTTTCAGATAGGCAGTTCTAAGGCTGGGGAGCCTATCTATGCCTTGAGGGTTGGTGATGGAGATTTTAAGGCTATCTTCATTGGATTTCCACATCCAAATGAGCCTATTGGTAGTTTGACAATAGAGTTTCTTTCTAGGAAGCTGGCTGAGGATGATGAGTTTCGTAGAAAGTTGAACTTCACCTGCTACTTCATTAAGGTTGCTGATGTTGATGGTGCACATTTAAATGAGGGTTGGTTTAAGTTGAAGTATGATACTGTCACGCATATGCTGAATTTTTATAGGACTCCTGGTTATAAGCAGGTTGAGTGGACTTTCCCTGTGAAGTATAAGACTTTGAATTGGAGTAAGCCTGCCCCTGAAACTAGGGCTATAATGAACTTGATTGACCGAGTTAAGCCCGATTTCCTCTACTCACTCCATAACTCTGCCTTTAGGGGTGCTTACTTCTATGTTTCTGAGCCCTGTCCAGAGCTTTACTCTAAGCTTCAATCTCTAGTTAAATCTCAGAGGCTTCCTCTACATTTAGGTGAGCCTGAGGCTCCATATATGAAGAAGCTTGCAGATGGAGTTTTCCTATTGTCTTCAATTGAGAGGATCTATGACTTCTATGAGAAGCATTCGGATAGGGATCCTGCATCCATAATAAATCATGGTGCTAGTAGTGTTGATTATGTTAGGAGTGTGAGTGATGCATTTTCAATTATATGTGAGATGCCATAC
>JANZKD010000290.1 GCA_025061245.1 Candidatus Culexmicrobium profundum | reverse complement strand
GCAATGATTGGTGCTGGAGCTGCAAATATTAAGTGTGCAGATGTCCTTGAATTAGCAGGTGCAAAACCAGGAAACATTATAATGGTAGACAGTAAGGGTATTCTTCATCCAGGGAGAAAGGATATCTTGGAGAAAGAGAAGAATCCATGGAAATGGAAATGGGCTGAGAAGAGTAATGCGGAGGGTAAGACTGGAGGTATTGCTGAGGCATTAGAGGGAGCAGATGTATGCATAGCAATGTCAAGGCCTGGACCTGGAGTAATTAAGTCAGAATGGGTAGCAAAGATGGCTGACAATGCAATTGTGTTCGCTTGTGCTAATCCAATTCCAGAGATATGGCCTTGGGAGGCTAAGGAGGCTGGAGCTAAAATTGTTGGAACTGGAAGATCTGACTTTCCAAATCAAGTGAACAACTCACTAGGATTTCCAGGAATATTTAGAGGAGTTCTCGACGTTAGGGCTAGGACTATTACTGATGAAATGTGTGTTGCTGCTGCTCAAGCTCTGGCAAAGCATGCTGAGGAGAAGGGTATTCATGAAGAATACATTATTCCAACGATGGATGATTGGGAAGTTTATCCTAAGGAGGCTGTTGCATGTGCATTAAAGTCAATTGAACAGGGTGTTGCTAGAATTAAGCCTAGTAGGCAAGAGTTGTGGGAGAGAGCAGTAAAAATAATTAATGAAGCTCGGAAATCGCTTGAAGTATTGATGAAGGCTGGTATAATTCCTCCACCGCCACCTGAAGAGGAGATTTTGACTGCTGGACCATGATTTTACTTTAATTTATTCCTTTTTTATCTTTGTTATTCGTATACCTGCTCTATGGCTTTTGTATCTTATGTTTATACCTATCAATAATGCTGTTAATTGTTCTACTATCCTTGAATTTTCAAGCTTTCCGCCGTCAATTGCTTTCATTCCTGGAATTAGTTTAACTAGGTTAAATACTGTTTTCTTTGCTTCTTCATCATCACTGCAAATGATAGTATCGCTGTCAACTTCTGAGTTGAGATCTTGTAATGCCTCTGCACTTACTTCCTTGAATGCAGCTGCAACCTTAACATTTTTTGGAAGTAATTCTCTGGCTAATTCTGCAGCTGAACCTTGCCATACTCCTAATGTTCTAGTAGGTTTTCCACCAATATTTGATGCTAATGGTACAGTTACATCTATAAATATGCATCCTTTCTTTAGGCTTTCTCTAATTGATTTGATGATGTTAATCATTCCGAAGAATGGTACTGTTAGCACTACTATGTCAGCCTTAGATGCTGCTTCGCTGTTTTCATATCCTTCAACTTTTACTTCTTCTCCAAGAATGCTTTTTATGCGGGCTACGGCTGCTTCAGCTTTTTCTTTTCTTCTAGAGCCAATTATTATGTGTTTACCTGCTTTAGCCCATCTTAAGGCTAAGCCGAATCCTTGATCTCCTGTTCCTCCAATTATTGCTATTACCTCTTCTTTATTCATTTTAAGCACCATCAATAATTGCTTTTTAATCTTTTAAGGTTTTGTTGTTTCATTAAGTTTACATTTATATGTTTGAATCGTAATCATAATTTGAGGTGTGAAAGTTTGGAAATTAAGTTTAAGGCTATGGTTTCAAGTAAGAGTATGATTCGTGATCCTCAGGGAGGTAGATTGGTTAAAATTGAATTGGTTGAAGAAAGAGAGCTTCCACCACCAGTCTTTTATTCATCTAAAGACTCTGAGATTGCCAGGGAGGTTCTACCTGTTGTTCAACAAGTTTTAAGGACTATGCCCTTTAGGCCTCCGAGTAGCTTTACTGTTCCAAGATTAACTTTATGGCTGACTGAAGATGAATGGGATGCACTTGATCCTAAACCTGAGGTTGGTGGAGAGGTAACAGTAATTGTTTCATCATCTAAAGTTGAAGTTAAAGTTTAGTTTGGTGAAGCCTTGAAGAGATTATTTTCAGATAAAAAGCCTGATGTTTTTACAATTGGTTATTCTGGGAGAAAGATTTCTAGTTTAATTAGACTTCTTAAGGATTTTAATATTGAAGTTGTAGTTGATGTTAGACGTTTCCCTACTTCAAAGATTGATGATTATAAGCGTGAAAATCTTGAGCGAATTTTAGGTGAAGCTGGTTTTAAGTATGTTTGGCTTGGTGATAAGTTGGGTGGATATCGGCGTGGTGGTTATGCCTCTTTTATGGATAGTGAAGAGTTTGTTGAGGGTATTGAGAGATTGATTGAAATTATAAAGTCAAATGTAACTTGTATATTATGTCTTGAGAAGAAGCCGAAGTATTGTCATAGGCGATTTATAGCTAGAGCACTTGAAGAAATGGGTTTCGATGTTTATCATATAATTTAATGTATTAATTTTTACCTTGTATAGGACATTCTTCTCTCTTCTTCTCTCGGTGGTATTGGTGGTAAAATTTTCTTTTCTGAAATAACTTTCTTTAAATATTCTTTATATTCACTTGTATGTTTAATGTCGAAATTGGTTATTTCAAACATTATTTTCCATAGTTTTTCCTGTATTTCTTTTAGCATTTCATAGGGCATTAATCCTATTACTAGTGGATTTTGCAGCCATCCATCAAAGCCTTTAATTGTCCTTATGATTTGTGAACATGCAGTTCTAGCTGCAATCATTAGGGTTAGTCTGTCTGCTTTTTCAAGTTCCTTTAAGCTAATTTTTGTGTATTCTAGAAATCTTTTTTGATCTTCAATCCAAAGTTCTAATCGTTTAATCATATCTGGATCTATTCTATACACACATATTCCTCCTCTTTCAATACTGTTATACTCCCTAACAAATCTTCCGCTTTTAAACTTTAAGTGTTAGTTGCATATCTGTCCTTTGAAGTATTTAGGCGAAAAGAAAATTAATCTGGGAAATATAGTTTGGTTTCGGAGGCATGTTTTTGCACTACGATGTCCCCTTTGTTTCTACACCTGAACCTGTTGTAAGGAGAATGCTAAAGTTAGCTGATGTCAAACCTGGCGAAGTAGTATATGATCTAGGTGCAGGTGATGGCCGCATACTTATAATTGCAGCATTGGAATTTGGAGCTAAGGCTGTAGGAGTTGAAATTAGACCTCAATTAATCTATGAAATTGAAAAGAAAATAAAGATGTATAACTTGGAAGATAGAGTTAAAGTTATTCATGGAAACTTTTTTGATGTCGATATTAGTGAAGCTGACATAGTC
>JANZKD010000240.1 GCA_025061245.1 Candidatus Culexmicrobium profundum | reverse complement strand
AAACAACCTCCCATCACCAGTAACCCCTACAACAGAATAAGCTCCATCCACCTCCTTCATAAGAGAACGAACACCCTCAACAAAGTCACCCTCAACCTTAACCCTATCCATAAGCACATGCGCTAAAACTTCAACATCAGAAGTACCATGAAAATTAACCCCTCTACTCTGCAAACTTCGCCTCAATACAAGGACATTGGCAATATTACCATTATAAGCCAAAGCCAATCTAAAAGAACCATCCTCAACAATGCAAGGCTGTGCATCAGCTAATAACTGCACCTTTGAAAACTTACCTGAAGTTGCATATCTAACATGAGCTATACCTAAACTTCCAGGTAAAACCTCATTCCAAAAAGATAATTTCTGAAAATCCAAATCAGCAATTAACCCTAAATCCTTAAAAATCCTAAAATCACCAGAATAAGTTAAAATTCCATAGGATTGATGACCCCTATGATTCAAAGTTACCAATGCCCAATAAAGGTAAAGAAGTACATTTTCATTTCTAAAACTCACTGCTCCAGCAACTCCACAATTCTCATTAAGAATGCACATTAGACTTTCCCTCCCCAATCTCTTGCATCAATTCATCTAGACTCTTCAAATTCAAATCATCAATAGACTTACAGCCAGTAAGAACCTCATAGGAACCCTTAACACGCAAAGCTATCTGCTCAATTAATGGTAAAGGCAATTTAGGCGGCGGACCATCCCCCCTAAATCCAATTCTAATCAAATAAGCTCTAAGAAACTCCTTATCCAAACAATGATTCTCTTGATATCTTCCAGGGGAATAATGTCTCAAAGACCATAAACGCGCAGAATCATGAGTAGGCGGTTCATCAATTTGCAACAAATCACCTTTATATCGCCCAAACTCAAATTTTACATCAGGAATTATAATCCCATGCTTCTTAGCCTCAAAATTATAAAACTCATAAAGCTTAAAGCAGGCTTCCTCAAGTACATTCCACTCATCCCTAGAAACAAGCCCCCTTGAAATAGCCTCTTCCCTTGAAATCTCCACGTCATGACCATGCTCAGACTTAGTAGTAGGGGTCAATATAGGCTCAGGAAGCCTTTCAGCTAATCTAAGCCCATTAGGCAACTTAACGCCAGAAATAACTCTCACACCACGAGAATAACTTCGCCATGCTGAACCATATAAATAGCCTCTAACAATCCACTCAATATCAATCCTATCCGCCTTTACAACTCGAATAATACGTTCATCAATCTGTTCAACCAAATGATTTGGAAAAACATGTTTACTTTTCTTCAACCAATAAACTGAAAGCAAATTTAAATAAACACCCTTAAATGGAATCAAATCCTCAAAAACAACATCAAAAGCCGAAACTCGATCAGTATGAAATAGAATCAAATATGAATCAAAATCATAAACATCTCTAACCTTACCTCTACGAGGAAGACGACTACGACCGAATAACCAAGAATTACGTATAACATCAACATAACGATCAGAATGAAATGGATCAGGCATTAAAGCAGCTTCAAAAATTGCTGATCCACGAATAATAGGTCTAAAAGATAAATTGAAGCTAAAGGGCAAAAAGAAATGTTTTTTAAAACAAGAGAAAAAACAAAAATACAAAACTACTGAGAAAGTAATAAGGAGACGAGTAACATTAGAAAAGAACATGAAATTAAGTTCAAAAGGATGGCAGCAGGACATATACTCTAGCTCCCTTAACGAAGTAATTGAGTAAAAAATATAAAATTAGCCTTACAAAAATGCATAAATTTTAAACAATTGATTAAAAACAAACCTAAAGATGAAACTCAACATTTTTATTTGTAAACCAATGAATATCTATACACTTCAAGGGAGGAAGCAAAGATGGACTCCAGCGATTCGAAACATTATAGATGGATTCTAGTCTTATTCGCAATAATTGTAATGATGACCATAAGCATATATCAATACTCATGGTCATTAATAGCATATGCCATAAGAAACGAATTAAAATGGGACCTAGCAACAATAGGATTAACATTCACCGTATACGCTTATTGTGCAACATTCATCCAACCATTCTCAGGCATAATAGCAGACACCTATGGCCCTAAAAAAGTTGCATTCACAGCCGCCATACTAATTGGACTGGGATTCATACTATCATCATACATAAACTCACCAATCCAACTATACATATTATATGGACTTGGAAGCATAGGCGTTGGAATATTATATGGAATTTCAACTGCAATGGCAGTTAAATGGTTCCCAGATAAGCGTGGACTAGCAACAGGACTAGTAGTATTCGGCTTTGGATCAGGAACCGCCATATTCAACTGGATAATTCAAGGAATACTTGCAAATGGAAGCTTCAGAAACGTATTCCTATATATGGGCTTACTAATGCTAGCCCTATTGACGCCGGCATCATTATTATACAAGTATCCCCCACCAGAATATACAGTTAAAAGAAAGATAAATAGCAAAAATATAGAAAGCCAAGTAAACTATAAACCAACCGAAATGCTGAAAACATATCAATGGTATCTAATATACTTCTCATTCACCTTTACAGTATCAATAGTCTTAATGTTCGGCGCTCAAATGAAAATGCTAGCCAAGGAATTCAATATACCAAAAGAATACTTCAACATGGTATTAATATTGTTCCCATTAGGTAATGGTTTAAGTAGAATAGTATCGGGAACAGTATCTGACGCTATAGGAAGAGCAAAAACAATGGTAATATTCTACCTCCTCCTAGGAATCTCAATACTAAGCCTAGTAAACTTCGGACAAAACCCACTATCCTTCACAGCAATAGTATTCATGGCATCCCTACTAGGCGGTTCGCCCTTCGCATTATATCCAGCAACCATTGGCGACTACTATGGATCAAAATATGCGACAACTAATTATGGCATAACATATACTGCAAAAGCATGGGCCGGCCTAATCTCAGGATGGCTAAGCGGATACCTAGTAATGCAATATGGCACCTACAGAATACCACTAATGATAGTAGCCATATGCAGCATAATAGCAGCAATAATATCAAATCCAAAAATACTGAAAAAACCAGAAAACAAGCAATAAATTACCTCACTCAACAACCCTTTATGCTAAAAGATTATCTCCACTAAAAATGAAAATTCGATTTTACCAGCACGTAACAAACCTCATCAAGATTCAACTATAATTGAAAACAGTGACATCCATAACCTCTTTTAAAAGAATAAA
>JANZKD010000143.1 GCA_025061245.1 Candidatus Culexmicrobium profundum | reverse complement strand
CTTGATCAATATGATTTCTATTTTACATCAAATATTATCCTTATTCATCTCAAGGCTAATCGAAGTCTATAAGAGTAAAGTGAAACCTAGTTTTGATGGTGATTTAAATTGAGAAACCATTTCAAACACTTGTTAAGTGAAGGTGAAATTGGTTTAGGAATATGGTTGACAATTAGATGTACTGATGTTGCTGAATTAATCTCCCATCTAGGTTTCGACTGGGTAGTATTGGATATGGAGCACTCGCCACTCTGCATAAGTGACGTACAAAATTTAATCCAAGTAATAGATGAAACAAAAACTACGCCAATAGTGAGAGTTGCTTGGAATGATCCAGTTTTGGTTAAGTTGGCTTTAGATGTCGGCGCACATGGAGTCTTAGTGCCATGGGTAAACACTAAAGAGGAAGCTGAACTCGCAGTTAAATCAGTTAGATATCCACCAAAAGGAATTAGAGGCTATGGACCGAGAAGAGCCGCCATGTACGGACTAAAAACAAAAGAATACCTTGAAACAGCAGACAAGGAGGTTATGCTAATAATACAAATTGAAACAGCCAAGGCAGTAGAAAACTTAGAGGAAATACTAACTGTTGAGGGAATAGATGCAGTTTTCATCGGCCCATACGACCTAGCCACATCATACGGATTCCTAGGCGACCCCAGTCAACCCCAAGTTCAAAAAGCAATAAACACCATACTAGAAATATGTAAAAAATTCAAAAAACCTGCAGGAATATTCGCATCACCAACCACAGCCACCGACTACATTAAGAGAGGCTTCCAATTCGTAGCCATTGGAAGTGACATAGGCATACTAATGCAAGCATGCACAGATATATTAAACAAATTAAAGTCAAAAGAATAAGTTAAACAATCTCTTTTGTAAGGAAAATCATGTATGAAACTATTATACTTGCAATTGTCACTGAAAAAATTACTAGAATACTAGGCCAAGTTGTATAGAGAGTTTCAATTAAACTTAAAGGTCTAATTGGAATGCTCCAAGGAGCTGATAAAAGCAGTCTATAGGCTGCTCTTGGATTTAATAGACAAACTGAAGTAGCATCATAATGTTGATTGACGGAAAACATCATAACCCAGGCTGAAACAATCTTATACTGCTCAATATTTCCAGGAGCTAAAATAGAAGCAATAGTCCAAGCTATACTTGGAATAATATATGCATTCACAACCCAAAACATTATGGAGAGAAGGAGAGAAATAGACAGGTTATCCACAATAACAGAGAAGAAAAGGCTGATTGAGTAGTATCCTAAAATATATACGAAGGAGAGCAGAGTAAAGAAGAGTAGCCTCAATACTTCTTCTTGGCTTGGAAGTATCCCAGTCAATGCAATAACACTGCCACTAGCAAGAACAATTGACAATATGACAGTGACAGCAATTGAAATAATTCCGGAAAGAAACTTGCCGGTCAACAATGTGTCTCTAAATATTGGACATGAAAGTGTTAAAAGTAGTGTTCTATCCTTCTTCTCCCTATTAATGGCGTCGAATCCAAGACTAATACCCAGCAGGGAACCCACATAACCCATTATTGTAGTTATCTTTGGATGAGCAGAAGTAATAACCGTTAAGAAACTTGCTTGTTCCAATTGGATTCTAGAATAAGCTGAATAAGTTGAAAGTCCAATTAGAATGGTTATAACTAGAAAGATCATTACATATCTAAAGCTACTAAAATAATCATAAAGCTCCTTTTTAGCAACAATAAAAACCTTACTCAACTCCACCACCCATAATTGAGAAGAAGATCTCCTCAAGTGTCGGCCTCAAAACCCTCAAAGTCTTAATCAACCTTCCATGCTTAAAAACAATTTTTGAAATTTCAAGTCTAACATCATTATCAGCAGTCAAATAAAAACGATTACCCTTAACCTTAACAACTTCAACTCCAGAAATACCCTCCACTTCTTCCAGAATCTCCTTATCAAGTTTATCCAATTCAACAACAATCTTGAATTTAATATTCTTTAAAAGTTCATCTATTTCTCCAACCCGCACAATTCTTCCATTTCTCAGAAATCCAACCTTATGACAAACCTTCCTAACCTCAGGAAGCAAGTGACTTGAGAGGAGAATAGTGACATTATACTCTTTGTTCAATCTCTTAACGAGCCTCCTATACATCATGCTTCCTCTAGGATCAAGCCCAGCAGTAGGCTCATCCAAGAAAATTACTTTGGGTTGCTTAATTAGAACCTGAACTAAGGCAAGCCTCTGAACCATACCCCTAGAAAACCTTTAACCGGAACATTCTTCCATTTAGATAAGCCGACAAAATCTAAAGCCCAATTAATTCTATCCAAAGCCACATCACGAGGAATATCAGACAAACTGGCAAAATACTTTAAATTCTGCATTGCAGTTAAGTCCCAATAAAAACTAGCTCTCCAGAACCAGTCCAGCAATCTTCCTGATCTCTCTAGACCGCCTCTTAATGTCAAAATCCAATACATAACCTTCCCCTCTTGTAGGTGGAGTTAAGCCTAAAAGCATATGTATAGTCGTTGTTTTCCCAGCACCATTAGGTCCAAGAAGACCGAAAATCTCACCTTTACCAACCCTTAAATTTAACTTGTCAACAGCTAAAATTCTCCTCCTACCCAAAGAATAAATCTTAGTTAAATCCCTAGTCCTAATAACATCCTCCATTAATCATCGCCTACCCTTAAGCCTAAAGAATACAAATAATAAAACTACAAGCACAACAACTCCACCAACTATAAGGTATCCCCACTCAGTAGGCTTAGTCACTGTAACCCTTAAATTCAAGCTATTAGACGAAGCCTGCTTTGAATGTGCAGCTAAATCAATCATGTAATCCTCAGGAATAATTATTGAAGATAAAGTTAAGGTTAAAGTGAAATTAGCACTTTCACCAGGCTTAATAACTGAAATTTTACTGGGCTTAACAACATAATCCCAATCTATAGATGGAACCTTAACCTCCAAGTAAACATCAGTAACATTTAAGGTTCCATAATTACTAACCTCCACAGTCAACTTCAAACTTTCACCTGCAACAGCAGTCAAACTCAAAGTCGGTGTCTCAAGAAGCCTAATATGAATCTCAGGCTTACCAACAATCCTAACACTCAACTTAAAAGACTCATTAATAACACCATCAACAGAAGCAACATTAACAACAAACCCATAAACACCAAACTTAACATCTACTGGAGGAGAAACCCTAACACTAACCCTC
>JANZKD010000287.1 GCA_025061245.1 Candidatus Culexmicrobium profundum | reverse complement strand
AATTAGCGGTGCTACTCTACATACTATCAATGCCCCAGACCACACCTCCCAAACCTCACTGAAAAGCCTTCTATAAACAATAACCTAACCAATAGCCGTATAATTCAACTCATACTCAACCTCAATCACATACCAGTTACAGTTTCTTTCATGAGCCACAACATCAATACTCCTCCGCCAACTGGAAATTCAGTCTTAACCTGATCAAATCGGTCACCACAAACCCTCAAGAAGTCTTCAAGTATCATCCTCTCCCTACTAGACATCAAGGCTTTCTCCTTAACAACTACAGGCAGCCATGCAGACTTACAAATATCACTCAATGGGCATAGGTAGCATCTATTCCTAGCTGGATCCTTCATGTCATAGCCCATTATAGCCGGCCTAGAAAAAACATAATCATACTTAGCTGGATCCTCAGGATTAATCCTCCTAAAAAGCCCTGTAACCCTCAAAACATTCCTCCAACTACTACCCCCTGGAAACTTTAACTTGAAAACTCGACTAACAGTTCTAAGCAAACCAGAGTCAAAAAGTTTAGTTGAAAAGCTATAACTTCAAATTGTCTTGGGAAGCTTTCTGAAAGCAATATATGAAATTGCTATTGCTATTATAAAACTCGTTGGAATACCTATTGTCATAATGATTCTTGTAGAATTTAACTCGTTGTTTAATGAATCTAAATTTTCTTTGAGATTTTGTATTTGACTTTCAAGAGTATGTATTCGTTTTTCTGTTTCTTTCAGATTGCTGTTTAATGTCGTTATCTCTTGCCTAGCTTCCTCTAATTGGGCATTAAGTTGAGATATTGTTTTTCTGGCTTCACTTAGTTTTACTTCAAGCTCTATTTCCTTTGGTGATTTAATGTAGACTGAGAAATATTTTTCGGCTCCTGTAATTGTTTGCGTGTTGGGTATTTCGATTTTGAAGTATATTGTTCCATAGATTGGTATAGTGATATTAAAATCAAAGTTATCAGATGTTGTTTTTTCTTTATAAAGAGTCCAAGTCTTATTGTCAAAGCTTAAGTATAGTCTTACTGGAGTTTCTACACCATTACTTATAACATTACCAGTTATGTTAATTATTGTGTTGTTCTCTATGGTTGAAAATGTTTTTAGGTTTGCTTGAACTTTTACTTTTACTTTAACTTTGAAGGTTATTGTGTTGCTTGTAGATCCATAATATTTATCTGTTTCATAGAAGTAGGCGGTTACATAGTATGTTCCAGCCTCGCTGGCAGTGAAATTGTAGGTGAAACTTCCATCGTTTGATGTTTTAATGGTTTTAGAAGTTGTTTTTCCACTAGGCCATTTCACTTTCACATCGATATTTGCTGTTATTTGAGGGGACAGCTGCCCTCTAATCATTACACTGGTGTTTAAGGTGAATTCCGGCCCTCCAACAAGTTCAATTCTTAAACTCGTTTTCGTTTTTGTCTTTGTCACCTTGATAGTTACATAGCCATTTTGGGTTGTTCTTGGAATTTCTTCACCAGTTTTGGCGTCTACAAGGCTGTGAACTGTTATTGTGAGAGCTGTAGATGAACCTGCACTTCCAACAGCCTTAATCTTTAAATAGGCTATAGTTATGCTTCCAGTTGGACCTTGGGTGGTTGCAATAAAATGATTAAACCTAACTTTACCAGCAGAATTATCAATACTCTTAGCTGTGACAGTATTAAAGGGTGAATCACCGCCAACAACATCTAAAACATTAACCACACTTGGATTAAATGAAACTTCAATATCATAAGCTCCAAGCCCACCATCAGATTGAATATTCTCAACTCGAACAGGTATATTAGCTGTACTTCCCTTAGTCAAACTAGCAGATCCAACTTTAATAACAGTTGAGGCTGTACCTAAAGCTTGAAGTTGAGGACTTACTAAAAAAGCAAAAAATATAAGAAATAATATTATGTGACGATGGACTTTCACATTATCCACCTCCAATCAGCTCGAAATACTCATCCCTTAAACCAGCTAAATATTGTGCAATAAACATTGCATCTGCAATTGTAATGATATCTCCATCATCACTATCGTGCTTAATTGAAGCGGCGTTAATAGGATTCAGATCTGAAAGAGGCCTATTACCAGCTAAATATTGTGCAATAAACATTGCGTCAGTTATAGTTACTTTATTGTCGCCATTAGCGTCGCCTCTTATAAGTTGTAAATGAGATGAATAGACATTTGGCATAATTCTTTCCCCAAACATAATTTCTTGAATAATAAGACCTACGTTAACGCCAATTTTAATGATATCATTTACTGATCCATTTAGAATGATAGGCAAGTAACATAACGTTTTATTCCAGTTTCCACCTGGTACATTAGTATATTTAAGTGAAAGCATACTATTGGATACTGATATAAGTGGTGCTAGATCAAATGGATTGTCTCCTGGAAAGACGCCTTGTATTGAAAAGGTACCAACAAATGATATGTTAATACTAAGATTATAATTTAATTTGTTTTCTATAGTTCCATTAATCCTCATTTTTATAGGTATTACCATGCTATTATTTAATAGTGTAACTGGTTTTAAATCAATAAGAATACTAGTTACATTTTTCAAACATGTTACATTAATTTCACCGTTTATAGACTTTCTTGGTATAATTCTCTTTCCTGTATCGGCGTCAATTAAATTTATAATTGTAATATAAACTGTTATAGGTTTATTAATCATTTGGATTGCTGTTATATTCAAATAAAAAATAGTCATTTTTCCAGCACTATTCATTGGCTCATCGATAAATTGACTAATCCTAGCCATCCCCTCTATGTTATCAATACTATAATTTGGGCTACAAAATGGTGCTTCTCCACCGATAACATTCTCAACTTTCAGTATGCTTGAATCATATTGAACTAGTATATCGTATCCACCCAGATTTACTGTAGTTTCTATAATTACTGGTATTAATTTTGATGAACCATAGGGTATACTTGTAGATTCTATACTCAATTTTGCTCCTGAAGATGAACTGTTTTCTAAAACTTTATAGTTTGATCTGGATTTCACTAATGGATATTCATCAACAATGTTGTCAACCACAGTATAAGGATTATCACCGATACCGTCACCATTATTATCAACACCATTATAACTACTCCAATAATTACCTAGATAACTGTAGTAGAGACTATTACTCCCATTGTTATAGACATAGTCTATTGGTACAGGAGAATGCATGGTCGCATTGCCAAAATGTTCAACGTATATGTGTTGAATGTT
>JANZKD010000147.1 GCA_025061245.1 Candidatus Culexmicrobium profundum | reverse complement strand
ATCCCTCTAATCCAAATAAAAGCTTTTTCAATCCCAAACCCTTCTTCAATTTATCAGTGTCAAATTCAATTTTCCGTACATATTCAAGTTCCTCTTCTGGTGGAGGAACTATGGCATCATAGAAACCTGGTATAAGTATTTGTTCATTTTCATCTTTCAAAGCTGATAAAGCTCTAATAAGCTTCCATGCAGGATTTGGTATTAGTGTTGCTCCTGCAGAATGAACATCTCTTGATGGTCCTCTAGCTATTAACTCAACATAAAGTATTCCCTTAACACCAAGATATATTGTCAATTCTTCCTTACTATTTTTAGATCCACTCTCCCAAATTCCTCCATCAGCCTTAAACATTTCACCATATTTATCAACATATAGAGGGAGATGAGGACTGCCTATTTCCTCTTCACCTTCAATAACAAACTTTATGTTAATGGGAAGCTCACCAATAGTGTCCAAAATAGCTTTAATGGCATAAATCCTAGCTATGATGTTTCCTTTATTATCCGACACACCTCTCGCGTAAATCTTACCATTTTCAACTACTGGTTGGAATGGAGGATGCTTCCATTCCTCTAGAGGCTCTGGTGGCTGCACATCATAATGGTTATAGAAGAGAAGAGTCTTAGTTGCAGAACTAGATTTCAATTCTCCATAAATCAATGGCGGGGCATTATCAATTTTTAATAATTTAACTTTGGCTCCAATATTCTCCAATAATTCTTTAATTAAATTGGCGCATTCCTCTAATCCCTCATTTTTAGCTGAAACACTTGGCTGTGCACATATTCTTTTCAATTCATTTACTGCTTCACCAAAATGCTCATCAATGTACTTAAAGGACGCATGCAAATTTGAGGTCAAGATATCACCAAAGAAAATAGAATAGTGGAGTAATATAATAATTAAGCATTTTATGATGATATTTGAAGGAATAAATGCATACATTAACAGTAAATAGATAATAGATTGTTAAAGTTGAAAAATTATAATTCTATTAAAAAATCTATTCTAGTTCCACTGTTCTCCATAATGCATCAGCCATAGTTACATAAAGTATGGGTTTAAAGCTTTCTAATTTGAGTCTTAGTCTATCAACATATATGTACTCTTCAATTCCTAAAGTTTCGCCATCGACACTTCTAACTTCAGCGATACCTAAATCCAGCAACTCCCTTACCTTAACCATACATTTCTCTATTCTTCTAATACCCTTAGTAGGCATGTCAATTATTCTATCATCATTACCTGTAGATGCTAAAATTGAAGCTGCAAACGCACCTATAACTCCAATGCCACTTCCACATAGAGGATACAACTGTATATTATGATCCTTTGAAACATCAATTATCTCTTCCAGTGAAACTAATTCTCTCTTTATTCTTAAAGCTAATTTAAGCGCTTCTCGTGGTGGTGGAAACATACAATTTACAGCAACACCAGCATTGCTATCAGAAGTTGAAAGATTCTTGACAACATCCAATATTATTTCAACAGCCTTCTTCAGCTCATCATCAAATTTTAGTGAAAGAGTCATTGCCTTCGAACTATTTTTACCAGAAGTACATATTGTTTTTTCAGATTTAACCAGCTGATGACGGGTGACCCAAAGTACAATAAATCCCTCAGCTAAAAGTTTAGCAGCAGCCTCTCTCGCCACTCTGCCTGTTCCTATCTTTAAACCTCTAGTAGACTTGAACTTCATATCCGTATCATCAATGCCCACAAAAATCAGCACGTCATCCACCCTCTAACAGTTTCATGACATATTATTAGAAGACAATTAGAAAAATTTCACATAGAATATTAAATTAACTTGAAAGTAACCATTACTTCTTTGATTTTCGCTTAAATTGCTCCTCAAAAATTTGTTTAACCCTCTGTATAGTGTCGGCTTCTTCAGGAGATTTATCAGTCCTTATCCTAGTAATTCTAGCAAACCTTAATGCAAAACCACTTTCATAGTGTGGACTTTTTTGAATTTCTGAAAATGCAACCTCCACAACAATTTTAGGTTGAATAATAACAGTTCTACCCCTCCTCATAATTGCAATCTTCTCTAATTGCTCAGTCATCCACTTTATTTCCTCATCACTTAAACCAGTAAAGCATTTACCGATAACTAGAAGCTCTCCAGTTTCTTCATCTCTTGCAGCCAAGTAATAATCACTTAACCACTTATACCTATAGCCATATCCATACTCAGCTGCTACAATTATAAGATCTAAAGTCTCAGGTGTAGCTTTAATTTTAAGCCATTTTCTCCCTCTAATTCCAGGAGTGTATGGAGCATCAAGATCTTTAGCAACAACACCTTCATGACCATTTTCAATGGCAGATTTAAAGAATTGTCTTGCCACTTCAACGTCTCTGGTAACTATTTGATCAATTAGCATAGATTTAGGAATTATATTTTCAAGAGTTTTCCTACGCTCTAGATAAGACATGTCTATTAGACTTGATCCATCAACATAAAGAACATCAAACAAGTATAGTTTCACTGGAATTTCAATCATAGCCTCCTCTATTCCCTTAACTCTTCTAAAACGCCTCATAACATATTGAAATGGGAGTGGTTTCCCATCTGTTCCAACAGCTATAACCTCACCTTCAACAATTACCTCCCTAGCTGAAACATTATTCCTAATTATCTCTAAAATCTCAGGTAGTGATTTAGTTACATTCGTTAATCTCCTACTATAAATTTCAACTCTATCATTCTTCTTATGTATTTGAACCCTTGCCCCATCAGGTTTTATTTCAAATGCAGCTACACCTCCAAACTCTAAGAGAGCATCTTCAACACGTTTAACATCTTCAGCTAACATTGGCTTAATTGGATGGAAAACCACTATGCCAATATCTCTTATACCAGAGACACCGGACAATTTTGCCCTTTTAGCAACATAGCCAATATCACTTATCAACATATTTGCTTTTCTAATGAAAATACTGGGAACATTAAAAGCCTTGGCTATAGCTTCCTCCATTAACCCTTCACCAAAACCATGTCTTCTCTCACCAATAATCAATTTAACAATATACTTTGACTCTAGAGGTGAAGCTCTACTTAACAAGGACTCCAACAATCTTTCTTTTCTCTTCCTAGAACCAACCCCAGTAGCCTTAGTAATCTCCTCTAAAATCCTATATACTTCAAGTATCGTCAAGGGTTTTTCAAACAATAATTTTTGAACAGGTTTTCTTTTAACCTCAAATATAGCCTTAAAGCTGGAGCCAACATCACCAGTCCTATT
>JANZKD010000167.1 GCA_025061245.1 Candidatus Culexmicrobium profundum | reverse complement strand
ACAGGTGAAGCAGAGGAAATCTATAGAAACAAAGTACTTCTAGTCAAGGATTACAGAGACAACATAAACTTTAGTCAAAGGAAGAGAGGATGGATTTTTAATAGACTAGTTAAAAACTTAGCTAGGAAAATTGAGATAGCAGACGGTAAGACCTTTGAAATAGGTGAAACGAGAATAAAGTTTAGTAGCCCTGTATGGCATGGTGAAGCAAACACACCATTAGGATGGGTTTTAATGATACTAATTGAGCATAATGAGGATAAAGTGATCTTCGCATCGGATGTTCAAGGCCCCATGGAAAAAGAAGCACTAAACTTCATCCTAAAGAATAAACCAAACATTTTAATTGTAGGTGGACCGCCAACCTACCTCCCACAATACAAAGTTAAAACAAACAGCATAGAGTCAGCAATAAAAAACTTAAAGCTTATTGTAAAGCAAGTTCCACTAGTAATCTTAGACCATCACCTACTAAGAGATGTTGAATGGGAAAAATATGTTAAAGAAATATTTAAAATGGCAAACGAGTTCGAAAATAAAGTTATGACAGCTGCGGAATACTTAGGTAAAAGAAACATTCTACTTGAGAGTATAAGAAGAAAACTATATGAAGAAGAGCCGCCAAACGAAGAATTCATTAACTGGACAAAACTTCCAAGAGATAAGAGGAGAATAACGCCACCTCCAATATAGAGATAATGAAATAAAATTAAACAATGTTTATTAACAGAATTTTAATTAAACTATGTTGGGATGAAGACTCTGGCCCCAATGACCTCTCCATGGGGATGATATAGATCTTGAGTGCTGACCCCATTTAGATACAACAAGTCATATTACATCACTTACCTGAAAATATGCTGATGAAATTCAATGCTTATGTTTTCTAGTCTCTCTAACATCTCTAAAAAGCACATCAATTTCTCTAACTTTACCTTCAATATAAGCATTCATTATTCATTATTGAAAGATGCAAATTTAATGAGAATAATGAAATCATTACTTAAAAATCACTAAATCATTGTATCTCTAGGCATTTTCTTAAAACTCCTCTTAACTCTCTTAGATATGTTACATATTCTTCGAATTCTTCATTTGTGAGACTTGCAAGTGCTAATATTGAAACTGCAAACCTTTCTGAAAGAGGATTCAAGGTTGTTATTATATCTCTAAAGTTATTAATGATTTCTTTCTCTTTACCTAGGAAGCCATCTAATAGAGCCATATAATAGGCTACTTTATCTGCAATCTCTCTCTTATCACCCTTAATTTTCACATCAAATTTTTCCTCTAAAATGTCTAATACATCTAAAACTATGTTCCTAATCTGCTTTCTAGCTTTCATTGACAGAAGAACTCTAACATATATAGGTTTAGCTTTATATACTCTTTCAATAAGATGATGCTTTCTAATTTCCTTAGACACGTATATCAAGTTATTCTCCTTAAGAATCCTTAGATGATGATGTATTGTCTGAACACTTTTACCTAAAATCTTAGCTAGCTCTTTCGCCGATGCTTCTCTATCTTTAAGTATTTTTAGGATATTTCTTCTAGTTTCATCAGCTAATAGGGCTAGTTTATCTTCCTCTATTATTACATACTCTCTCTTCAATTCACTCATAGACTTATCACCTTAGCTTTATATACGCTTATTTTAATTTCTTAATCAAAGCTTATTATCACATTAATGATAACATTAATACCTATATAAACCTTAATCTTATATAAATCACAATAGTAAAATACTTATGATAGTATTATCATAATTATGATAGTAGTGTTATAATGGTGATAACATGAAGTCTATCACTTTAACCAAAAATAAGCAAAAGAGAATACACATATCAGATCTCAACATCATTATTATAGGAAATCCACTGCTCCCTCTATTTGCCAGCATATTCACGGCTTCTTTAGCAGCAAATGCACTGTTCTTTCTTACACCACTAATATTTGCCAGAAGTACTGAGCATATAGAAGTTTATGGAATTTCAATGTCGCTGTTTATAGTATCATCGTTCATCTCCTCCATGATAGGAGGAGTTTTAGCTGACATTTATACAAGAAAAACAGTTATCGTGATATCTCCAATACTAGTATTCTTGACTCTCTCAGCTTCATGTATGATTATAAGGGCTTATGGTTTGATAGGTTATGCAATGATTTTCCCACTCATAGGCTTCTTTGGAAGTTTAGGTAGTCCTGCACTTAATGCGCTAATCTCAGAAACTGTTTCAAGACATAATATTGGTAAAGCATATTCCTTTATGACAGCACTAATGGCTGCAGGAGAACTTGTAGGACCAGTACTCGTAACTTCATTGCTTCTAACAAAAATAGGACTATATACAATCATAATGACTATAGCCATTCTCATACTACTCACTGGAATACTTAGATCACTTGTACCCTACATTGACGTCAAAGGAGAAAGACTTGAGCGTAGTTTAAGGGGAGTCATTAAAGCCACGTGTAGCATCTTTAAGAGGAAGGATGTAAGATTTATACTCTTCTTCTCAGGAATTATAGGATCAGCTGAAGCATTATATTCAACTTTTTTAATACCTTACTTAAGAATTATTGTAAAATTCAGTATCATAGAATTAACCACCATCATTATTTTCATAAAAATAGTACATATATTCACTCAACTCGTATCAGGATACATAATTGACAAATATGGACCAGAACTAGCATTAAAAATATCTATAATGGTCTCATTTAGCGCTACATTAGGAGTCTCAATGATCCCTCTGATCACAGAAATAAGAGAAGTATTGCTGATACCTTTGGGATTGGCTGCTCTAGGTATGATAATCAATGATCCAGCAATAAAAACTGTAATTGCAATTAAGGCGCCTGACAAAATAAAGTCTACGTTATTCGGAATAGTGAATAATTTCGTAGTTCTTGCTAGAAGCCCCATCGTAGCATTAGGTAGCATTATTTGGAGCATGTCACCTCATTTGCTGTACTTTATGGGTTCTTTGATGTTCCTTTCATCATTAGTATTCATTATTCATGGAAAAATAATAGCATCAAATAGCAAAAGTGATAGACTAATCTTTTAAACTTTTAAAAACTCAATGCATCCCAAGGATGTTAATGGAAAAATAGAGAAACATGCTTTAAGAAATCTCAATCATTGTTGTAGATGTTTAATTGATAACTTTCTAAGTAGTAGGCGAAATTTCGCAGTCCTCCTTATCTCTTCTACAAGAACATGGGAAAAGATAAATTGTCCTTTCACGAACTAATAATC
>JANZKD010000127.1 GCA_025061245.1 Candidatus Culexmicrobium profundum | reverse complement strand
AGAGATTTTAACTTGATAGTTATTCCTCCCATAACTTATGGTTGTTCCCAGCATTACATGGCTTTTCCTGGAACCATATCACTGAATTCTGATACCCTAAAACTATTAGTTAAAGATGTTTGTAGAAGCTTAATTTTACATGGATTTAAAAGAATAATCATACTTAATGGACATGGAG
The DNA here is from genome assembly GCA_025061245.1 of Candidatus Culexmicrobium profundum. GTDB lineage: Archaea > Thermoproteota > Methanomethylicia > Culexarchaeales > Culexmicrobiaceae > Culexmicrobium_A > Culexmicrobium_A profundum. The sequence continues at coordinate 3,088 of JANZKD010000127.1, read as the reverse complement.
GAAACTTCGCTCCACTACAAATTGCTATTAGAGAACTTAGAAGTGAACTGAAGGCCGTAATTGCATTGGTTAATTGGTGGGAGCTTGTAGCCGATGTTATCAGAAAGATTAGGGAATCAAAAATCATGCATCATGCGGGGGAGGTGGAAACTTCAGTTGCTTTAGCCCTCGAATTAAGAGTCATATCTGATAAAATTGTTGACTTTATTCCAGAATCATTTTCAAACTATTATACGCTTGACTTGTTATCTCCACCGCCAAAACTAATGGTTTTCGGTTGGCTTAAAAGAAGTGGTGGCGGCGGAGTCATCGGTGAACCAAGTAAAGCTAGTAGAATGAAGGGGAAAGTAATTGTAAATGCAACTGTTTCAAGATTAATCGATCTGGCTAAAAGATTATTAACGATTGAGGTTTAATTCATTTAACGCTTCGTCAACCGTTGCATTCTCATAAACTATCCTACCTATCGCCCTAATCATTCCACTTGGATTTTTATGCTGCCATATGTTCCTTCCAAAGGCTACTCCAACTGCACCAGCTTTAATTGCTCCCTCAACCATTTCTAAAACCTTCCTCTCATTATCCATCCTTGGACCACCAGCTATAACTATCGGAACTGGACAGCCCTCAACAACCTTCCTAAATGTTTCAATACTTCCAGTATAGTATGTCTTTATCATGTCTGCTCCCAATTCAGCTCCAACTCTAGCTGCAACCTTAATATATTCTAAATCATATTTATTCTGGATTTCTGGTGCTGGGAGCATTTCAGCTAATAGTGGAACATTCCACTCCCTGCAACTTAAAGCTATTTCACTTAGAGTTTCAAGCGACTCCCCCTCTTCTTCTCCGCCAATATATCCCATCGCTATAACAGCATCTGCACCAATCCTCAAAGCATCTTCAATCTCGGTGATTTGTCTAGTTACCCCCTTTCCATATATTGTCCTTGCCCCATCAACTCTTAAAATTAGGGATTTTCCATGAGTACCAATTAAGTCAGCATATAGCTTAGCCATGCCTGGGCATAGTATTATTGCATTAAACTTCTCGTTAATTATCCTCCTAATCGTCTCACCAATACTCACTATGCCCACCATTGGTCCAGCAAAATTGCCATGGTCCATTGCTACAATAATGACTCCCTTTTCTCTTCCTAAAATACGGCTTAATCTAAAATTCCCATACATTTCTAATCAATGAAGTTATTAAGTATTGATGCCTAATTTATGCTTTGGTGACCAATTTGAGGGCCGCTCTCCTCTACGGTCCCAATGACATTAAAATTGAGGATATCCCAAAATATGAAGTTGAAGGAGATGAGGTTCTAATCAGAGTTAAGGCATGTGGAGTCTGCCCAGCTGACATAAGACTATACTTAGGTGTAAAAAGTGCATGGACCCCTCACTACCCCATGATCTTGGGCCATGAAGTAGCTGGAGTAGTTGAAGATGTGGGTGAAAATGTAAATAACATTTGCGTGGGAGATAGAGTTGCAGTCGACATGATGATTCGATGCGGAAAATGCCACTACTGCCTAATCGGTAAAGACAATTTATGTGAGAATAGAGGTCCTTTTTATGGTGGATTTGCTGAGTATACAAAGGCACCTAAAAGAAATGTTTTCAAAATTCCCAGTGATTTAACTTTCCAAGAAGCTTCACTTGCAGAACCACTCGCATGCTGCATAAATAGCATTGAAAAACTAAATCCGCAATATGGTGAAAACATCTTGATAATAGGAGCAGGTCCAATGGGCCTTCTACACCTACAACTATTAAAGTTGAAAGGTGTCTCAGTTATAGTAAGTGATCTGATTGATGAAAGATTGAAAATAGCGAGAAAGCTTAGAGCAGATGAAATAGTGAATCCACTCAAAGAAGATATTGAAAAGAAAATAGGAAAACTGACCAATGGAAGAGGAGTTGATGGAATAATAGTTGCTGTTGGAAGTGAAAAGGCAATAGTTCAAAGCATAAACTTAGCTGGAAAACTCACTAGAATAATATTCTTCGGAGCAGTATGGCCCAAAACAGAAATCCCACTAGACCCAAATCTCCTCCACTATAAGGAAATAATATTAACTGGAGCTCATGGAAGAACACTTAAACAATTCTATCAAGCAGTGAATCTTCTATCGACAAAGAAAATAATCGTTAAACCAATAATAACTCATACTTATCCACTAGAAAGAATTAGAGAAGCCTTTGAAACAGTGGTCAAGAAAATAGGATTGAAGACCATTATTACCATATGACACTGTAGAAGAATTTTTAACCTTATCTTCAAATATGAAGATGCCTTCAAATTACAATGACATCTTGCTATATACTATTGAACTGACAGACATTTTCTAAGTGATTTACATTTCATCCTACTGATTTCTCCTTTCAATTTTTCAATGAAATCTTCACATACTGGATAGAATATATCAAGCATTATGGATAGTTCATCTCCCAACGCAGTGTCACTACGAGGGACATTAGCTGGAATACAGTAGAAATCACCCTTCTTAACTATCCGCTCTTCACCACCTAGCCTCAAAATTGCTTTCCCACCATAAACCATGCCGACCTGCTCATGGGGATGAGAGTGAAGCGGTACACTGTGACTTGGCAGGGTAATGTTAAGAACTGTCATCATCCTTTCACCATGAAGTCCAGTTAAAACAATAGTTTCTAAACTCTCCATTTGAGTGAATCTTGGAGCCTTATCTAAATCAATAAAATATGGAATCCTTTTATTCATATTTTACACCGAGATTAGAAAACCCTTAATCCTTATAATTTTAATGTCTAAATTCTATTGCATTTCATGTAGGTATTATAGAGTTTTTGCTAAAACTACATGTTTACCTTTAATCTCATGATTAACTTCATTTATAATGCTTTCCCTATAAACTTCATCTTCTATGTACATTTGTATTTTATTGAAGCCTAGCTGCTTTGCCCTATAAAAGATCGCCTTCAAAATTTTATTGATTTTCTTTAGATTAAGTGTCCATAGGATTAATCTGGCCTCTCTTCTCTTCCGCCATAAATTTTCAATAACATATACTGCTTCAAGATCTAATATTTGTCCTTCTTCA
>JANZKD010000185.1 GCA_025061245.1 Candidatus Culexmicrobium profundum | reverse complement strand
ACATCCTCAATAACTACCTTCCCATTTCCAGGATAATAAAGCTCAACTTCAATAATTGAATAATGAGAACTCCTACTAGCTCTCAAATCAAATTCTTCTCCCAACAAACTCTTAAGATCCAATGTATACAACATACCCAATTTAAAATTAAAAAATGAAGGAAAAACAAGAGATGCATAATTCCATATTTCACCATTTCTATAATCATAACTTAAAATTATTAACGAATCATTACTTAAAAGCAAACGCTTATCAAAAATATGAGCAAAACCATCCTCAAATCTTGACGCTAAATATAGATCAATAATTCTTTCATAATCAACACCAGTAAGATTAAACTCGAAACGAGCTACTGGGATCCTTCTTGAATAACCTGGAAGCATAGTATGATAAATAATGCCCTTAGCATTAAGAAAGTAACTTTTACCTCTCACTAATAGCAGTAAATTTTTAACTGTAGCCTTAGCAAAATTTTCAGCAGTATCAAGATCAATATCCAACAGAAAGTAAGATAAAGATAATTTTGTAGAGGAATTAATCTCGCAAACAAGTTCAATAACGCTCAAATATTTCTTCACCTCATCAGTTACACCAATCAATTCCAATTCTACTGGAAATTGCTTCGCTTTACTCTGAACACTTACCCCAACACCACCATCAGCCCAAACATAAATAGTTAATCTCTCAAAAAACAACAACTTCCTCTCAACACAATGAACAATACTAAAAAATAGCACACCACTGTAATCAAAACTATTAAAAAACTGTTTTCTTCATTTATTCTCCCATAAAATTTTACAGAAAAAATATATATTCAGAAAATCTTTCATGGCGATTTCATGAAAATGGATCAAATCTTTAAAATAAGTATAATTATGACAATAATTTTCACAGCAACTACTACAATAGTTTTAGGAGGAAACATGGATATAGATGGAGTCATTCCATATGGGGAGTCTGATGAATATGGACTGCTGGATGGTTTGCCACCATCATTCTGGTACATTGTTGAGTTCCTCATAATAGATCCAGATCCAAAAGATGGAACTTGGTTACTTATAGAAGGAATAGAAATTTATAATGGTGAAAAGGTTGTCCGAGATTCAGATTGCATTTATTGGGGTTCTTATATTTGGCAGGTAGACTTGAAGTATGAAGGCGGTAAATGGATATTGTGAGAATTACATTTTACTATTGGTTCGGTGGAGAACCAACTCCTGAATCAGTTTGGTATTTGGGGAATATAAGGTGGCCATATGCCTATGATAGTGTGGCAACCCGTCAGGAAAAGCTATAAATGCACATAAGCAAATTACAAATCCAACTAATAGGCAAGTGTTTTCTATTGATGAATAGAATCATTCTGAATTAACCAGTTTTCATCTAATGCCTTGCTATATAATTTCTCTATGAGAAGAGTGTTTCTGTTTATTAGAACTTTTCCTGTTTCAAGTACTTCTAGGATGAACCATGGTGGAGCGTTATTTAAAATTTTAACATCTACTGGGTAACCTGATTTTTCAGTTAACTTCTTATCTAACTTAAATTTATAGTCTAAGAAGTCAATGTCACCATATATGTAAATTGCAACATCGATGTCCCTTAATGGAGTATTCTTTAAGATTGATCCGTAGATTAATGCTAAAACTATTTCCTTATATCCACTTAACATTTCCTTTAATTTTTTGATTATTGCTTTCTTTTCATTAAGAGTTAGTGTATGGAATTTAAATCTCTCAGATTCCTCAAGCTTGAGAGGCATATTTTTCAATCTCCTCGATAAATTTTAAAATTACCTTTAAACCATTACTTTTGGCTTCTTTATAAATCCTTGAATCATCAATCTCCCAATACCTATGTATGATTAAATTTCTAAGCCTTGTAAGTTTCTCCATTTCATCGCCTACTTCAGGTGAAATTACTCCGTAATTTACTAGACTTCTAAAAACTTGTAGATATCCTTCAACACGCCTAACGCCTAGAAAATTTCTCAAGATATAAATGCCTAAATTAACAGAAGCTTCTACAACTTCAACTAATGCTAAGCGTAGTGTATATCGATTTCTTAAATCGATTGTAAAGCTAGCATGATCCATATCAACCATGCTTTTAACTATATTCAAGGAAGACCTAATTTCTTCCAACAGTCGTTTTAATCTTCCATCCCTCAATAAAAACCCCATAACATTTAGGGGATCAAATATTTATATTATTATTCAAAATCAAAATTCTAAAAGAGAGAAGATATGGGAAAATTAATGGGAGAAAATTATTCTCTTTTCGCGTAATGATCGCATATTTTCCGATGAATTTTAGAAACAGTATCAAACTCTTCCTAATAATATAGCAGATTACATTTTATTTTGGTACATAAATATTCAATTGATTGGAGGATTATCAGTACTTGTGTGCATTGATTACTCTGGTGATAGCAGAAGAGTATTTGGACTTATAGTTTTAAAAGAAGTTTTTAAAGCTAATTTGGTTGCTCATTATTCTGAAGTAAAAGGTCGATTTGCTAAGAAGAAACTTTTAGACAGATTTCCAAATAGATTTCAAAAAGTAAGCGCTTACATTGAATGCTTAATTGTCTCAGACAATTTGACAGATATTTTAAGTGAAATTGGACAAATCAAGGATGAGATAAAAAGTAGCTTATGTGGACATTCACATCGCCAAAAGGAAAATTGTAGCTAAAGCATTAACAGGATTAAACGTGAAGAGTGAAAACAAAAAGAAACTTAAGAGTAGTAATTTAGGTGTTTTAGTAGCATTTAACATTGTAGACCTAGCTATCCATTACTATAAGGCTAAAAATATCTTGGAAAAATAAGGTTTAAGTGAATCCCTCCTCTCGAGCGAGGATCATCTCCAAATATATTTGGGGAATATCTACTATCATATAAATGTATAGGATTTTTCTAATAATAAGAGGAGAGACATCCATAGTTTTCCAAATTAAGTAATGAAAACTGAGTACAGATTAATTAAAATTCCGGATTATATTGAAAAAGAAGATCTAATCCTGTTAGGATCTATTCAAAATGAAAAGAAATGGAGGGATAGAGTAATCTTTTATGTAAAACATAAATTCAACTTAAACAATCATAGCCTACGTTACTCCAGGATAGCCCATTTAATAGTCAAAGAAAAATAGATGAGTATTTGGTAAGCAAAATGATAAAACACTCAAACCCAGACACACTAATAAGATATGTACAAGAAAGACTAGCAGATCAAAAAATAAGAAAACTAATAAAATAATTTAATAATCAT
>JANZKD010000171.1 GCA_025061245.1 Candidatus Culexmicrobium profundum | reverse complement strand
CAACTATCTTTCCATCCCTAACAGCAATGTCCAAAACTTCCTCAACATTATTCTTAGGATCAACAACTAATCCACCCTTAAGTAGGAGATCATAACTCACCATAATCAACCTCCAACTAGACAAATATGTAAAAGAAAAAGAACAATATAAACGTTATAATAAGCTGAAACTAATACATCAAAATTAACTATCAACAATAAACACTATAAAAACATGCCAATAAGTAAACAATAAAAGGCGCATCAAATAAATTATATAAAATCCACTAAAACGGCGGTGAATATGAATGCAAGGTGAAACACCAGAGCTAATCAGCGTTGATAGAAGTAAATTCACATTAAAGGACATAAAGGTATGGAAGGAAATACTAAAAGGAAACTTCCTAGTCCTACTATCAAGCTGGATTGTATGGAGATTCTCAATGAGGCTAGCCCAACCCTACAGGTCACCATTCATAATCAACGTTCTAGGTGGAAGTGCAACCATAATAGGATTAATGTCCTCAGTTTCATCCATAATTAGATTCCTAATATTCATACCAGGAGGATACATAGCAGACAAATGGGGTAGGAAAAATATTATTTCAATCATGACATTCTTCATGGCATCATCATATCTATTCTATGTATTCGCAGCCGACTGGAGATGGGCATTCATAGCATCAATAGTGTCAGCAGCAGCCGGAATATACATGCCAGCTCTAAGAGCCATGACAGCAGACTCACTAAAACCAGAATATAGAGGAATAGGATTCACACTACAAAGCTATATGCCAAGCATACCAGCCATATTCTCCCCAACCATAGGAGCAATTCTAATCCAAATATATGGCTTCGAAACAGGAGTTAGATTCGCCTTCACCCTCCAATTCATAAGTGGAATGACAGCAGCCATGATAAGAATACTATTCCTAAAAGAAACATTAACAGTAAAACAGCCAGAAGAAACCTCAATAACCATGGCAATAAAAGACTTATTCAAAACATTAAAAGAAATACCCAAAGAAATATGGTGCATACTAGTAGCCGCATTCATTGGAAGACTAGGCCAAACAGTAGGGCAATACAGAATACTCTACTACACTCAAATTAAAGGACTAGACGTATTCTCATGGGGATTAATACTAACCATTTCAAGTGCAATCTCAATAATACTAGGCATAATAATAGGATACATGATAGACAAATATGGAAGAAGAAGGATGAGCCTAATACTATCAATAGCCTTCATACTATCAACCCTACTATTCATAAACGCATACGACTTCTACACCTTCCTAATAGCAGTATCAGCAATAACAGTAACTAGAAGTGGAATATCAGCAGGTCTAAGAACACTACAAGCAGACCTAACCCCACGCAGACTAAGGGGGAGAATAAATGCAGTAGGATTAATGCTAAGCCAACTAATACTCATACCAATAGGATACATAGCAGGAGCGGGATATGAAGTAAATCCAATCACACCCTTCACAATTGACATAGCATTCGCAGCATTAACTACAATACTATTATTAACCATAATAAAGGAACCTGAAAAAATATACTATTAAACATATTTCAATTAAAAATTGAAAATATAGATTAAAAGCAAATGAAGAGAACTGCAAGGGCAAGCAACAAGGTTAAGGTGAATTATTAAAAATAGAACAGGTAAATTAAAAGAGTTACCTATAACTTAACATAAAACAAACTAGAATCAACGAGGGGCAGCAATGGAATACATTATTGGAGTTGATGGAGGAGGAAGAAAAACAGTATCAGCCACAGCAACACTAAAAGGTGAAATCATAGGAATAGGAAAAGCTGGACCAACCAACATAAACATTGCTGATAGAGAAACAGTAGCCAGAGAACTAGAGAAAACAATTAAAAAAGCAATGGAAATGGGAAGCGTAAAAGGAAAAGCAATGATAACAGTACTAGGAATAGCTGGAACAGAAAGAAAGAGATGCTCAAAGATAATAAGAGAAATATGTGAAGAACTAAAATTCACTGAGAAAATAATAATAGTATCAGATGCAATGATAGCTCTAACAGCAGCCACAAAAATGAAGCCGGGAATAATCATAATATCAGGAACAGGATCAATAGCCCTAGGAATAAACAGAGAAAAACAAATTGCACGTGCAGGGGGATGGGGATACCTACTGGACGATGAGGGAAGCGGCTACTGGATTGGATTAAAAGCCCTAAGAAAAGTAATGAAAGCCTATGATGGAAGAGGGAAAACAACCCTACTAACAAGTATGATACTAGAAAAATTCAAAATTGAGGATCCAAGCCAACTAGTAGACATAGCATATGGAAGAAAATTAACAGTATCCGAAATAGCATCAATAGCAGAAACAGTATCGAAATGCGCATCAATGGGAGATGAAGTAGCCATTGAAATTCTAAGAAAAGCAGGTGAAAAACTAGGTGAAATGATATTAACAGTAATTAGAAAACTCAAAATAGAAGAGGAAATAATCCCAATATACTATTCAGGCGGAGTGTTCAATGCAGGTAAATACATTCTAAAACCAATAAAAGAAAAACTAAGAGAAAAAAAGATAGAAATAAAACTTGAAAAACCATTCCTAAACCCAGTTGTAGGCGCCTTAATGCTGGGTTTAAACTATCTAGGAATAGAAGTTAAGGGAGAAGTAGAAGAAAACCTAATAAAAACAGCTAGAAAATGGGGTTTAATAAATGAAGGAAATTAAAGGAGACAAAAAAGTCTTCGAAGAACTACTAAGAATAGAAACAGAAAAAACAAGCAGTAAATTTGAGAAGTTAAGTAAATTATCAATCATCGAAATATTAAAGGTGATAAACGAAGAAGACAAAAAAGTTGCATATGCCATTGAAAAGGAACTACCAAAAATAGCTAAAGCAGTAGAAGTAATAGTCAATGCAATAAAAAATGGTGGAAAATGGATCTATGTAGGTGCAGGGACAAGTGGAAGACTAGGAGTAATAGACGTTGCAGAGCTACTCCCCACCTATAATGTTGGACCAGAAACTGCAGATGCAATAATAGCAGGCGGACCAGGAGCCATGTTCAGACCCATAGAAGGAGCAGAAGACGATGAAGAAATGGCAATAAGAGAGTTAAAGGCGAGAAGAATAAACAGCAAGGACGTGGTAATAGGAATTTCAGCAAGTGGAAGAACACCCTTCGTAATAGCAGCCCTAAAATACGCTAGAAGCCTCGGAGCAAAAACAATAGCAATAACAAGCACATGCAACTCACCAATAACAAGTCATGCAGACATAATAATATGCCCAAAAACAGGGCCAGAA
>JANZKD010000125.1 GCA_025061245.1 Candidatus Culexmicrobium profundum | reverse complement strand
CCTATTTAAGATGAAATATTTTGACATCGATGCATTTCTAACCCAAAGTTCTCAACTTTACTTAGAAATAATGATTTTTAGCTTAGAGAAAGTTTGGTGCTTAGCTCCATCCTTTAGAGCTGAAAAGTCTAGGACACGTAGACATTTATGTGAATTCTGGCATCTTGAAGCTGAAGCAGCATGGATGAACTTAGATGGACTTATGGAGCTGGAAGAAAATTTAGTTTCACATATTTGTAGCTGTGTTGCAGATAATTGTCAACGTGAACTTGAAGTATTAAATAGGGATATCGATGCATTAAGGAAAGTTAAGCCCCCCTTCGAGCGTATTACATATGATGAATGTATCAACAGGTTAAGAGCTCTTGGCAAGAATATTAATTGGGGTGATGACATTGGCGGTGATGAAGAATGGCTTCTCACAAAGGATTTAGAGAAACCAATATTCATTACAGGGTATCCTTTACACCTTAAAGCATTTTATGTGAAGGAAGATCCTAATCAGCCAGGAATGGGTTTAACTGTTGATCTACTAGCACCTGAAGGTTATGGGGAGATAGCCACCGGTGGGGAGAGAGAAGATAACTTAGAAAAGCTAGTTCAACGAATTAAAGCTGAAGGTTTTGATCCATCACTGTATGACTGGTATTTAGATTTAAGAAGATATGGGTCAGTGCCGCATTCAGGTTTTGGAATTGGAATTGATCGATTAACTTGGTGGATCTGCGGGTTAGAGCATATACGTGATGCCTTACCATTCCCAAGACTTGCTAGAACGATGAAGTTTGTATGAAGGTGTATATGAATGAAAAAGTTGATTTCTGCAGCTAAACCTGAGACGGCGGAGGGGAAACAATATCATATTAAATGTGGACCGGGGGATGCGGCTCCCTATGTCCTATTACCTGGAGATCCTGAGAGAGTTTTAAGAATAGTAAAGTATTGGGATTACTATGAATTAAAAGCAAAGCATAGAGAGTATGTTACATGTACTGGTAAATTTAAGGGTGTGCCTATTTCAGCTACTAGTACTGGTATTGGAAGCGAATCTACTGCAATTGCCATTGAAGAGCTTCTCCGAGTCGGAGCCAATACTTTTATCAGAGTTGGAACTACAGGGACCATTGTTAAAGATATTAATGTTGGCGACCTTATAATTTCGACAGCAGCAGTGAGATTGGAGGGTACAAGTAAGCAATATGTACGTGAGGAATATCCTGCTTCTGCAAGTTATGAAGTTGTGTTGGCTTTAATTGAGGCAGCTGAACTATTAGGTGTAAGATACCATGTTGGAATAACTGCCTCCACTTCATCTTTCTATGTAGGTCAGGGGCGACCTGGATTTAAAAATTATCTTCCAAGCTGGTCAAAAACTTTGTTAGATGATCTTAGAGCTATTAATGTCTTAAACTTTGAGATGGAAGCATCAACCATTTTTACTTTAGCGAATATTTATGGTGTGAGAGCTGGCGCTGTATGTGCAGTGTTAGCAAATAGAGTTACTGACGAGTTTATAATGGATGCCGGTGTTGAGGACGCAATTAAAGTTGCAAATGAAGCAGTAAGAATACTACATCAATGGGATGAAATTAAAAGAAAGTTTAGGAAGAAATATTTCTTTCCATCATTGATACGATATTTTGGCTAAATTGCTACTTTAGTTAGCCAGTGTACATATTCTGTAACTTTACCATTAACTACATTGTAGTAGTATTGTGCTATTTTCCTTGTTACTGGTCCTGGTTTTCCTTCATTATAAATTATTCCATCTATTTCTGATATTGGTGTTACTTCTGCCATAGTTCCACATAAAAATACTTCATCGGCAGAATATAGCTCTGTTCTATTAAAGTCTCTTACTTCGACTTCTACTCCTAAATCTCCTGAAATTTTAATTATAGTATCCCTAGTTATTCCTGCTAGAATTGAAGCATAAAGTGGAGGTGTTACAAGCTTTCCATCTTTAACCATAAAGATATTTGCGCCTGTACTCTCACTTATAAATCCCCTATGATCCATCATTATTGCTCCATCATATCCTGCTTCATACGCTTCTATCATGGCTAAGGCACTATTAGCATAATTTGCTGCGCATTTCACATATATTGGGAGTGAATCTGGTGTCGGTCTTCTCCATGACACGATTTTATATTTCCTATATTTTTCAAACTCTTCAATATTATCTAGCTTGCTTTCAACGATTCTTAATGCAATAGCTATTTGGGTTGGAGCTGCGATTGCTGCATGTAGAGATAGTTTCTTTTTAGCAATTCCTCTGAAAATTATTGGTCTTATGTAAATATGACTTTTAATTTTGTTTAGCTTGATTAAATCTATTATTGCCTTTTCTATTTCTTCAGCACTATAGTTAACTTTTAACCTATACACTTTAGCTGAATAAAATAATCTTTTCACATGATCCCTCAGTCTAAATATTATCCATTCATCACCATTGAAGTAAGCTCTTATTCCCTCAAAAACTGCTACTCCATAATGTAATGCAGGCGTCATAATGTGGATTAATGCTTTATTCCATTCAATATTTTCCCCATTCATCCAAACATATTTAACATAGTTCAACAATCTTCCCCCATAATTTTCTAAATTAAGAAAGAATAGCCATTTAATTGTTTATAGCTATTCAATCCTTGGAATTCTTATTCTAGGCATTATTCTTTCCCCACGCCTAACCTTTATGAAGTAGAACACTACGGCTGCAATTGTAGCTATGATTATAATGTAAAATGCTATGTTACCCATAGCATATACATTTGAATGTTCTATGATTAAGTTGAATCCCTCTTTTTCTAATTTTGCTTCTATAGTGTAAACTACTCCCCATCCTTCAAAGGTCACCGTGTATACTCCTGGTTCGCTTTCACTTGCTCTTAGATCATTTATTCTGACAATAGCATTTCTAACGGGCTCTTCATCAAAGGTGTATTTGGCTTTGACTACTGCTGTTATGGTGCCTGGTGTTAGAGTGTAACTTTCAATTGAAATCTCAATTCTGTCCCAAATTATATATGATTTAGCTGTCTGATTGAAGCTAATAATATTGGAGGGTGCATTAACTTCTTCCACTTCTAAATCAACTTTCATCAAACTGTTCTTGACAATATCTATGTAACCCCAACCATCTTCTTCAATTTCTATCTCTTCTCCGCTAATAGTCACTATTGTTTCCCTAGCTGAAGATGAATTATGCGCCCATATTGCATGTACTCCTACTTTTACGGGTTTTCCTACTTCTACTCTAATGTTTACTGGTGTTATTTCATCGATGATT
>JANZKD010000129.1 GCA_025061245.1 Candidatus Culexmicrobium profundum | reverse complement strand
GCCGCAATAAGGACACCTAACTTCTTTCACTTCACCTTTCATGCTGAAATATCCACCTCTCCCTCGATAGTTACAATCCTTACAGACATATCGTATTCTCGCCATAGCTATTCACCAGTATTTATGATTGGATAGTACAAATTATTAGGTTTTACTTTATTAAACTCAATCTATAATAAGCATTTACTTGGATTTCTAGAATACTAGTTCGAAATTAGATTTTTATTTATCTATTAATGATTAGTTTTAGGTTGTGATTAGACTTGTTTAGGGCTCCTCCTGAGTGGGGTGTTGAACCAGTTCCAGCTGAAAAGAAGATTTTGCGTAGTTGGGATATTATTGTTTTATGGTCTAGTTTAGGTGTAGGATTACTTGTAATGCAGGCCGGCGCACTTTTAGTTCAATGGCTTGGTTTAAGTCTATTTGAAGCTACTTTAATTTCAATTATAGGATCCATTATTGGCTCCTTAATTCTAGCTCTAGCAGGTGTAATTGGCAGTAAATATGGTGTACCTACAATGGTTAGTTTTAGACCTATTCTAGGCGTAAGGGGAACATATCTATTTAGTTTGCTAAACGTTATACAGCTTATCGGATGGACTATTTTCGAAGTTATAATTATGGGTGAAGCTGCAACTTCAATAAGCGGAGAGTTTCTCGGCAGTTATACGAGAATTTTCTGGAGTACAATTTTTGGATTATGGTGTACTTTATTAGCTGTTTATGGACCCTTAGCAGTTGTTAGGCAATGGCTTGAAAAATTCGCCATATGGCTGGTTTACATATCCTCAATCTGGATAACATTCAATTTAGCTCAGAACATCACATTTACAGTTGAAAGCACATTGAATAATTCAAGTATACTTTTAGGACTTGACTTAGTTATTGCAATGCCTATTTCATGGATGCCATTAATATCAGATTATAATAGATTTGCAAGATCAGTTAGAGAGGGAGTATTAGGTACATTTATAAGCTACACTATAGCTAATGCATGGTTTTACATTATGGGAGTTATGCTGGCTACCATTTATCCAAGTGAAAGCATAGTTTTTAGTATTGCAATTTTAATGCTTGGTCAAGTTGCAATCCTAGGAATTCTAGTTGACGAAACAGATAATGCCTTTGCAGACATTTATTCAGCAGCCGTTTCAATACAAAACATTTTTCCAAAAACTAGACAATGGAAGCTCTCAGCCATCATTGGAATATTAAGCTTATTTTTATCATATGTAATTCCAATAGCACAATATGAGAACTTCCTCTTCCTAATAGGTGCAATCTTCATTCCACTATTTGGAATATTATTTGCAGATTACTTTGTAATTCGCAAAGGAAAATATGAAATAAGCGAGTTTTATGACGGAAAAGTTATTGATTTTAAGGCTATATTCTCATGGCTTACTGGATTCATTACATATTATCTTTTGACCTATATTTTCACTGAATTAAGTATAGGAGCAACCATACCAACATTGCTTACATCCTTTATAGTATATTTACTCATCAAGAAAGTTAAAGCATAAAATAATTTAATCTTCAATAATTAAAGAATAAATCACATAAAATTTAACAATATGAAATTTGCAACTTTATTTCAATAATAATCATCAAAATTCTCTTCAAAATTAAAGTTTAGAGAGATTAATTTTATTAAGTATTTAGGAGTAGTCGTATTGAAGAGAGATGAGGCATCCAAGTAAGGAGATTATTGGAACTTGGAGCAATCTACTCAGAGGCAAGAAAATTGTTTTATGTATTTGTGGTAGTGTAGCTGCCATAAAATCTCCTGAAATTGCTAGAGGATTAATGAGGCATGGAGCTGAAGTTTATACAGTTATGAGTAAAGCAGCCACTGAACTTATCCATCCATACTTAATGGAATGGGCCACTGGAAATCCAGTTGTCACTAAGTTAACTGGTAAAATAGAACATGTAGAATTATGTGGTAAAACTGAAACCCACGCCGACTTAGTATTAATTGCACCAGCCACAGCAAATACTATAAGTAAAATTGCCTGTGGAATTGATGACACTCCAGTTACAACCTTTGTATCAACAGCTCTAGGTACAGGGATTCCAATCATGATTGTACCTGCAATGCATGAAACAATGTATACTAATCCATTTGTAAGCGAGAATATTAGGAAACTTAAAGAGCAAGGCATAATATTTATTGGACCTAGAATAGAAGAGGGTAAAGCTAAGATAGCAACAGTAGATCAGATTATAAATGCTATACTACGCTTTTTCACACCCAAGATTTTGAAAGGGAAAAGTGTATTGATAACTACTGGACCTACAAGAGAATATTTAGATGACGTTAAGTTTTTGACAACCCCAAGTAGTGGGAAGATGGGAGTTGCATTAGCTGAGGAATGCATTGCAAGCGGTGCTAAGGTAACCATAGTTATGGGACCAACAACAGTTAAGCCTCCCCTAGAAGCTAAGGTTATAAGTGTAGTTACATGTGAAGAAATGCTGGAGGCAGTGGTTAATGAATTAAAAAACAATAAATATGACTTCATATTCCTTCCAGCGGCACCCTTAGATTTTAAATTTGCTGAAAAGACCAAGGGGAAAATATCAAGTGACATTGGAGAATTAACAGTTAAATTAACTGCAACTCCCAAGATATCGGGAAAAGTCAGGAAATATGCTCCAAAGAGCATAATTGTTGGATTTAAGGCAGAATATGGAGTTGCAATAGAAGAAATGATTGAGAGGGCATATAAGAGATTATTACAAAATGACTTAGACTTAATTGTTGCTAATGATGTATCTAGAAGTGATATTGGATTCGGCTCAGATTACAATGAAGTTTACATAGTTGATAGAAATAAAAATGTGACCCATATACCATTAATGAATAAACGTGAAGTAGCCAGAGAGATTATTAAAAAAGCAGTAGAAATAAAAAAGAATTAAGTTTAGGATTCGAAGAATAATTAGCGGATTTTTATGTAGGCATATGCATCCGTAAGGTTATCAAAGCAGTAATGAACTTTTTGATATTGCTTTCTAAACTCAATTACATCTTCCCTTACTTTTTCAGTTGGTTCCTTATCAATTACTACACGTTTAATGAACTCTGCAATTTCTTCCATTTCACTCTCTCTCATTCCAAGTCTCGTAACTTCAGAAGTACCTAAACGTATTCCTCCAGGATGCTTGTAGTGTCTACCCATCTTTATATCCCATGGAAGCAGATTCCTATTTACAATGATATTGGCTTCCTCAAGCATCTTCTCAATTTTAGCTCCATCACCATACTCCCATATATCGACTATA
>JANZKD010000181.1 GCA_025061245.1 Candidatus Culexmicrobium profundum | reverse complement strand
AAATTACAGGAAAACTAGAGTATCTAGGTGAAGTAGAGTATACACTTGTCGGCCCAATGGGTAAAGGAAGAAAAATCCATGAAGACCTAATAGCAGTTATAAACATGGGAGAGGGAAGACATATCATAATATCTCAAAGACTAAGGGCACCCTTAGATGATCAAGGCTTCGTAGCATTAGGTATAGATCCTAGAAAGAAAGATATCATAGTATTGAAGGATAGAGTTCATCATAGAGCTTTCTGGGACCAGATAGTTCAAGTAGACTATCCAATAGATGCTCCGGGATTAGGTCCAGCAGATCTAACAACACTAGAATATAAAAACGTTCCAGACCACTTCTATCCAATAGGCAGAAAATGGAGAGAAGTAAAGAAGTCTAAATAAATTGAAAGTAACATGAAGTCAAAGCAATGCTAGAGAGTAAGCTTCAATGGTAAGAGTGTTAGGAACTTAGCAGTTAAAACAAGACTTCCCACATCAATTTTTTCATCAATTCCATGGGCGAGGTTCATTAATTCATTATAATTTACTTCAGGATTAATTGGACTGAAACCATAAACTATAGCACCCAAACTCCTTAAATAGCGGCTATCAGATGAACCGGGCATAAGAAATGGTGCAACCTGCAACTTATAATTTGGAATAATTTCACTTAAGACTAGCTTGAAGTTTTTAAGAAGAGTTTTATTTACTGGAGATGAAGAGGCAGGAGAACTTCTTTCAACGTCAATTTCAATATTAGGAATATCTTTCAATGCCTGCTTAACTATTGAGAGAGCATAATTTCCATCCTGTCCTGGAAGAAGTCGGCAATTTACAATTGCTTCACATTCACTTGGAATCACATTCTCTTTGACACCACCCTTAACAATAGTAACTGCTATAGTCATCCTAGTTAAAGACCTTAAAAGTCTCCCAAAATTGGGCTCAAATCTGTCAATCAATGAGAAAGCAAGACCTTCTAGTGGAGAGAGGAGTAATTTCAAGAATAATTTACCCTTAACACCCATGAGAGTGGGGAATAATGTTTCAAACATTTCCTTAACTGCATCAACATAAACAGTTGGGGATTGAAAATCATAAAGCCGCTTAACAGCTAGAGACATATTATATAGCGCATTATCCTTAATGAAGGGCACTGATGAATGACCGCCCTTTCCATGAAATTTCAATTTAATTCTACATGAACCCTTCTCTGCAACATCAACCAAGTAAATAAGCGTATTATCTCTCCCTTTAATAGGTATTCCACCACCCTCATTTATCACAAAATCAGCTTTAACTTTTTCAGGATATTTTTCTACAATCCATCCAATACCATTTCTACCACCAGTTTCTTCATCAGCAGTAGCTGCGAAAATTAGGGTATACTTAGGCTTAATATTTAACCTCTTCAGCAATATTAATGAAAATGCCTCAGCAGCAACAAGACTTTTACAGTCTAAAGCACCCCTACCATAAATCCACCCACCATCCATATCAGCTGCAAACGGATCATGACTCCAAAGATCAATATTCCCCGGAGGAACCACATCTAAATGCGATAAATATAAAACACGCTTAGAATCAACCTCCCCCTCAAGTCTAGCTATGACATTTCCTCTATTCTCACCAGACTCTATAACTTCACATTCAATTCCCTCCTTAGAAAAAACATCATATAGATAGTTGGCCAATGGAAGTTCATTTCCAGGAGGATTAGTAGTATTAAATCTAATAATTGAACGGAACAACTCAACTAGTTCATTGGAAGCTTCATCAATATTTTTTAGAAGGGATTGAAAGCTCATAGTCCATCCCACAATGTAATGATATAGACATATATTCCAAGTTACAAATAAATCTTTGAAATGACATTAAATAAAACTGTTCCGAAAGAATTCTATTTAAATGATCCTAAAACAGTTGCAATAAAACTACTTGGAAAAATCATTTTAAGAAAATATGGAGAAAAAATTCTCTCCGGGTATATAGTTGAAACTGAAGCATATTATGGAAGAGAGGATCCAGCATCAAGAGCTAGAAGAGGAGGGCAACTAGCAAGGATGATGTATGGCGATGTGGGGGTAGCATTAATTTATGGAGTACATGCGAAATGGCTATTCAACATAGTTGCACATAAACCAGGAGATGCAGGAGCAGTCTTAATTAGAGCCATACATCCAATAAAGGGGATAGAGTTAATGAAAAAACTTCGAGAAACCAACAGAATAGAAATATTGACTAGTGGGCCTGGGAGATGGACTCAAGCCTTCGCCATAGATAAGAGCTTTCATGGAGAACCAGTTTACTTATCGGAAGGAAAAATAAAGATAATTGAGGGGAAAAGCCTAGACATAAATGAAATTATAAGTAGTCATAGAATTGGAGTTACAGAAGATTTAAATGAACACCTGAGATTTTACATTAAGAATGATCCATTCGTATCAAGGAAATAAAATGCATTCTACCAAAATTACATTGTTACATTATATGACATAAAATGGAAATAAAGAAAGATCGATAAAAATCTAAAAGAATAAAATCACTTAACACTTAACTCTGCGCATAACATCACTAAGGAAAAATTCAAATTCATTAACTACTTGACTAATAGCAGTCTTATTCCATTTACCTGCAAAGTGAATTCTCTTATAGAAAGAATAAAATTCTTCATCACTAGATTTAAGAGAGCTAAGAGCATCAATATGATTCATCGAATCATATAGGTTTGCCTTCATTCTTTTACCCCTATTATTGAGTATTTGAAAGCATAGCCAGTAGGAGGCATATCTAGCAGATAGCAATGCAGCTTCAAAATTCCTTTTCCTTAAAAGATTCACAGTATTCATATATTCAGTATATGGACCCCTAAGTTTACTTTTACATTCCTTGTTAATCCAATGTCCAAGCTCTCTAATTAGTTCATGAAGCAAACTTTCATTCAAATCATCTAAATCATTTATCAAAGTGAAAAGTCTAGAGAAACCTACCTCATCTCTTATTGCTAAAAACTCCTGATAGAAGTCTTTAGGTCTAATGCTAGGTATGCGATTAAAAATCATTAAATAAGCAGAACATAAACAGTAGGATGCATCTCTAATGGAAATTAATGAGAAGAAGGAATTTTTACTGAGAAAATTCCTTGTAACATTAAGATTTTTTATTGAATAATTTACAGCACCATTAATTTCTTTAATTGTCCAGTTCCAATTTTGAGCCTTCCATTTCCAATCATGTAAAAGATTCTGTCTATCAAATAGAATTATAGAATTCTTAAGTAAGTTTATCCATAATCCAGCCCACATCCAAGTATCTTCCCT
>JANZKD010000158.1 GCA_025061245.1 Candidatus Culexmicrobium profundum | reverse complement strand
TAATAAAGGAACAGGAGGAAAGGGAGAAATGAACCCTATACTCGAACAAGTTAAACGCTCCATCACCATAGCGAAGAAAGACATAAAAATATACTACTCAAAGGGACCAGTAATAATATTCGGCCTAATCCTCCCACTCTTCCTATTCCTAGCCTACACCATAGGAAGAGAAATGCCCACAAAAGAAATGCTATCAAAACTAATAAGCATGACAGCCTTCTTCACAGCAACATCAGTAGGACCATCAATAATACCATGGGAAGCAAGATCAAAAACACTTGAAAGACTCCTATGCTGCCCAATAACCCTATGGGCAATCCTACTAGGAGACATGCTATCATCATTCATCTTCGGATTCCTAATAACACTAATACCAACAACCCTAACATTAACCCTAAACATAAACCCCGTAAACTTCATATCCCTACTCTTCAGCCTAACCCTAGCAACACTATGCTTCTCAGCACTAAGCATACTCCTATCATCATACCCACCAACAGACATACCAGCAACCATAATGATGCTCTCAACCCTCATAAAATTCCCACTAATATTCATAAGCGGAATCTTCATCCCAATAGAAAAACTACCACCATGGACAAGAACAATAGCCTCACTCTCACCCCTAACCTACTACACAGACCTAACAAGACAACTAATCCTAAACAAAGGCTACTACCCACCCATAATAGATTATATAGCTCTCACAATCTTCACAATAGCCTTCCTAACAGCAGCCATAAAAATACATGAAAAAACACTAATGAAAAGAATAAGCTGAAAACAAAGGCAGCCAATAAAACCTACAAACTAGCAACCCAACCATAATAATCAACCTAAAAACAATAACAAGCATAAATCGTTAATTCCCAAATCAGCCGGGAAGCTTCCCTCTAATGAATTCAATCGCCCTCTTTGCAATTTCAACAGCTTCAAGACACTCCTCCCTAGAAACATCTAATGTTGCGGGATATCTAACCTCAACTGAATATAATGTTAGTTTATCAACACCCATCTCGTATAAATATTTAAATTCTCCATCCAACTCCAAGCATAAGTCTATGAGCTCCTTAATATCATGAGTTTTCCTAAAAGATTTATCATTATAAACTAAGTAAGCCTTCAAATACTTCTCAACAGCCTGCTGAGCATGAAAGGCAACAATCCAATATAATGGGCGACTAGACTCCAATAAAATCTTCATAGCCGTAAGATCATCCTCAGCTCTACGAAGCCACCTCAAGTAATCTCCCATAAAACAGTACCCTCCCTAACAGAGTAATAACAAATATCCCCAACATCATCCCTATACCTCTCAAAGTAACCACTAGAAACAACTATAATATCAACCGGAACTTCAATCCTCCTCCTCACACTAACCCAAAAATCATTCCTAACCCTCCAGTCAAGCTCACCATCAACAACAATCAAAATATCCCAATCACTATCACCCCTAAAATCTCCACGAAAACGAGAACCGAAAAAAATAATTTTCTCAACCCTCAAACCAAAACGTCTAGCAACATCAAGTATAACCCTCTTAATACCCTCCAAAACACCTCCACCACCAAAAGAAAAATCCATACAATCCACCCACAAACTCTAATACACAAACCAAATATAAAAATAAATAACACCCATCCGCCTAAAAGAAAACTAAACGAAAATCAGCACCCCACGACATTAAGTGCAAATATGCCACTAACTTCATTCACTGCCTTCAACATCCAGCTCAATGAGTAATCCTTAATTATAGTAGTTTCAGGAACACCTTCAACTACAGCCCTCTCCTTAATCTCTATAAGCGGTATCACTCTTCCAACTCCACATTTATAAGCAACTTAAGCTTATGGTCGACTCTACCTCTCGGAGGCATGGTTGGATCTAGAAGGACAATTCCCTTCCTAATCAAGTGGCAAGGAATATTCAATTTACAATCCCAACAACTTAGTAAGATGAGCCAATCTCTTAGCGACAGCACCACTACCAAACAACTCTAAATGCCTGGAAAGCCTCTCCCAATCAAAGTCACCCTCCCTCAAAGCCTTATACACCTCAACAATCCCACCACAATACTGAAGCTTATCTAAACAATCCACTATAGTCTTCTCCCTATCAGTCACATAAACCCTCACACCCTCCACCCACAAAGAATCAAAACCAAAAAACTTCCTCTCAACAACCCGAACAATCTTATATCTAGTGTTAAAAACAATAAACTCCCTCCTCTTCTTCCTAGAAGTCGTCTGAACAAAAACTACACCTGGAATCTGCTCAGTAAGACCATGATAATGTAAAGCAGACCAATAAGCAATAGCAGAAGGCTCAACAAGCATACAATCCACAACAAATTCATTCAAAGTATACCTACCCTTCTCAGCCTCAAGAGGCAAAATCACATACTTACCCCTCTCAACCCTCTCAATCCAACCACCCCTCTCCAACAAATGCAAAATCAACTTCAAATAACCCCTACTATAACCACTAACCCTCAACGCATCCTCAAAAGTAAAGAAGGGACCACGCCTACGCAACCTACGAAGCAACTCAACACTCGAAGACCTCAAACCCAACTTCATTTCGATACACCGAGGTTATAGTTAAATCTCCAAATAGAACATAAACTCACAAAATAAATTAAAAAGGCAAATTACTCTAAAATAAAAGAGGCAAAAATGACGATAAAAGCAACAGAATACAGAAAACAGGATTATGCAGAAAACGCAAATGCACACAATGCCCCCTATACAAATTATGCCAAGGACACAACAAAGAATGCCTAATCTACCACTGCACCAAAGGAATAAAATACACAGGTCTAACCTACCCAACACCAACATGCCAATACAGAGAAATCTGCTACGGAGAAATAAAATACCCAACAATATCACTTAAAAGCAAAGTAAAAGCCAAAGTCAAAAAGCCGTTAAAGCTGCCAAAATTCATACCAATAATAAAGCTAACTGAAAAGGAAAGCTGATTCTGGCCCCAAATAAAAACAGAAGCAATAATAGTGAAACTAGAAGACATACTATTAAACCGAGAAATATTCAATCAAGTCAAACGCAAAGGACTACACGACTACCTAAACTACAATGGACAAATAATCCTATCAACCATAATGCCAGACGAAATAATAGACAAATTAAAGCCAAAACAATACGCCCAACTAATAAATCAATTCAGACCAAACGCATACATGATAATAGACGACTACACATACATCGACGAACCACGCATCATATCATGGAAACAACTATTCAGAATGATAAGAAGAGCAAGAAAACTCCTAAAATACGAGCCAACTGGACATCCAATTGGACTAATAAAAGGAGCAAGCATAGAACAAGCTG
>JANZKD010000201.1 GCA_025061245.1 Candidatus Culexmicrobium profundum | reverse complement strand
TTGCTTTCTAAACTCAATTACATCTTCCCTTACTTTTTCAGTTGGCTCTTTGTCAATTACTACACGTTTAATGAACTCTGCAATTTCTTCCATTTCACTCTCTCTCATTCCAAGTCTCGTAACTTCAGAAGTACCTAAACGTATTCCTCCGGGATGCTTGTAGTGTCTACCCATCTTTATATCCCATGGAAGCAGATTCCTATTTACAATGATATTGGCTTCCTCAAGCATCTTCTCAATTTTAGCTCCATCACCATACTCCCATATATCGACTATAAGTGTATGAGACTCAGTAAAGCCCTTATGTTCGCCTAAGACTTTAAATCCTCTTTCATATAGTGCTTGACCTAAAGCCTTAGCATTACGGACAATTTGTCTAGCATATTCTTTTCCAAATTCCATCATTTCAGCTAATGCCACTGCTACACCAGCAACATTGTGAAGGTGATGGTTACTAACCATTCCAGGGAAAGTTGCCCTCTTAATTTTCTCAGCATACTTTTCCCATGAAGCCACCATGCCATGTTGTGGGCCTGGAAGAGTTTTATGGGTACTCATGGAAACTACATCTGCACCTTCACGTAAGGGATCTTGAAAAACCTTACCTGCAATTAAGCCTGCAACATGTGCAGCATCATAGGCAACAGTTGCACCAATACTATGGAAGTATTCGCCCAATTCCTTCACTGGATGTGGGAATGGGAAAACACTTCCACCAAACATTACGAGACTTGGTTTATGACCCTTCTTCATTAATTTTTCAACTCTTCTAATAGTTCTATCAACATCAATGTTTAATTCATGATCATCATAAGCTAAATATTGAACATTTAAACCTCTAACTGCTCCAGCTGTCCCTCCAAGCTCCTTTTTACCCATGGAGATATGTCCACCCTTCGGTATTGGTAGTACATAGATATAGTCGCCTGGCTGAGTAAATGCAGTATATACTACAAGATTAGCTACAACTCCTGAAATTGGCCTAACATCAACAAATTCAGCTTCAAAAAGTTTCTTAGCTAATTCAATGGCAATCAATTCAACTTGATCAATATATTTACAGCCAGCATAAACTCTTTCCCCCGGCCATCCCTCAGCATATCGATTGCCAAAATCACTAATTATAGCTTCACGAACTGCGGGACTAGGAATATTTTCACTGGCAATTAAAGGAATGACACCCTTAAACCATTCATGATGTCTCTGTAGGAGATCGAACACTTTATCATAGTAGACTCTAGCTTGACTCATAATATCACCACAACAATGTTACTTAGATATACGTTATTAGTTTTACTGGGGAACACTTAATCAAATTAGAATTAATTCTCACCATATTAGAAGTGTAACTTTCAAACTAATAAGTAACAAGCCTTATTAAGGGATTATACTGACAGCCTACTGGAATTGGATATCGAATATTTGGAGGCAGCATGTTGAATTATGAAAAAATATTCGCAGAAAGA
The DNA here is from genome assembly GCA_025061245.1 of Candidatus Culexmicrobium profundum. Classification (GTDB taxonomy): domain Archaea; phylum Thermoproteota; class Methanomethylicia; order Culexarchaeales; family Culexmicrobiaceae; genus Culexmicrobium_A; species Culexmicrobium_A profundum. The sequence continues at coordinate 1,932 of JANZKD010000201.1, read as the reverse complement.
ACTAGACTCATGAAAGCATCAGAAATAAGACAACTCTTAAAATGGGTTTCAAAGGGAAATGTTATAAGCTTCGGCGGTGGAATGCCTGACCCCAAACTCTTCCCTAAAGAGGAGATCGCAAAAATAACTTATCAAATAATCAGTGAACAAGGAGAAAAAGCACTTCAATATGGTCCAACTGAGGGAATTGAGATCTTCAGAAAAGAAATATTTAACTTCATGCATAAAGAAAACATTAAAGTTAAGGATGCCGATCACATAATAGTAACCAGTGGAAGTCAGCAGGGTCTAGATATTCTAGGAAGAATTCTAATAGATCCAGGAGACGTCATAATAATTGAACTACCAACCTACTTGGCAGCCATAAACGCATTTAAAATATATGAACCAAAACTTATTGGAATACCCGTGGATGAAGAGGGAATAAAAACAGACATATTGGAGAAAAAAGTAGCGGAGCTAATACGTAATGGAGAAAAAATAAAGTTTATATATACCATTCCAACATGCCAGAATCCAACTGGACTCTCAATGAGCCTTGATAGAAGAAAACACTTATTGGAAATAGCTTCAAAATATGACTTACTAGTTGTTGAGGACGATCCATACAGCTACTTCCTATACGAACCAGTAAAGGTCACACCACTAGTAACTCTAGACAATGAAGACAGAGTATTATACGTGAGTACATTTAGCAAAATATTATCTCCAGGATTAAGACTAGGATGGATTGCTGGAGAAAAACAGATAATAGAAAAAATATCAATTGCAAAACAATCCATGGACCTATGCACATCAACATTAACCCAATATATAGCTGCAGAAGCATTAAGACAAGGAGTCATCGAAAGACACATACCAAAAGTTAGAGAAGTATACAGAAAGAAGAGAGATACAATGCTAAAAGCATTAGAAGAATATATGCCTGAAGGCTGTAGATGGGCTAGACCTATAGGCGGAATGTTCATACTAGCTTGGACACCAGAAAAAATAGATACAAAGAAAATGCTACTGAAATGCATCAAAAAATATAAGGTAGCATACGTTCCAGGCCAGTCATTCTATGTAGATGGAAGTGGAACAAACACTATGAGATTAAACTTCACCTATCCAACAGTAGAGCAAATTGATAAAGGAATACAATACCTATCTGAAGCCATAAAGGAAGAGCTTCAATCCAGCTAAACCTATAAGCCACCTCTCTAATTCTTAGAATTAAATTTATTTTATTTAACATGCAATGCTTATTAAGTAAAATAGTTAGGCGCTAAGTTTAATTTTCACCACTTTCTAATAATGAGTGGTGATGGGCATGTCCTGGTGGAGGAGGAGACGAAGTATTTGGGACGAATTCTTCAGAGACTTCTTCGAGGAATTCGAAGAATTGGAACGAGAATTACAGAGAATAGCTAGAAGATTTTCAATGCTAAAACCAGAGGAATTCATGGGGGACATTGAAGTTAGAGGACCATACATCTATGGATTTTCAATAACCGTAGGACCAGATGGAAAGCCAATAATCAGGGAATTTGGCAACGTGAAAAGAATTGCCGGTAGACCAAGCATAGGTGAAGAGAGAGAACCACTAGTAGATGTATTTGAAGACGAGAAAACAGTTACAGTTATAGTTGAAATGCCAGGCGTTAACAAGGAGGATATAAAGGTTAAGGCATCAGAAACATCACTAGTCATCAGTGCACAAACAGGAGATAGAAAATACTATAAGGAGATAGATTTACCAGCAAAAGTTAAGCCGGAGAGTGCAAAGGCCAACTACAAGAATGGAGTTTTAGAAGTAAAGTTAGAAAAAATAGGTAAAGGAGAAGACAAAGGTTTTGAAATTAAAATTGAATAGTTAAATCCCTATAAAGATTAGGTCTACGCTGATCAATTAATGGAAGCATCTCCCTAACATTTTTTAACCTCTCAAAT
>JANZKD010000112.1 GCA_025061245.1 Candidatus Culexmicrobium profundum | reverse complement strand
ATTTTGTATGTTCCTAGTCCTGCTGTTCTCATTATTCCTGTTCCTGTTTGTTCTCCTAGTTGTAGGAGTGCTGCTATTGCTTTTTTGGTTTTGGGGTTTACGTTTTCTTTTATTCCGTAGGTTACTGTTCCTGTGAAGCCTTGTTGGTTTTTTCTGCTTCCTTCTCTTGCCCATTTGGTTTTTATTCCGTTTGGGTATTCGTATATGTAGATTTGGTCTTCTGCTATGGTTGTTTCTATTTCGTTGTAGGGTAGGGGTGTTTTTGAGTGTTTTTTCCATATTCTTTGTAGGTTTCTTATCATTAGTTGTGGGTCTGGTAGTGGGTAGTAGGCTGTTGATTTCTTTTTTCTTACTTCGTATTGGCTTTTTTGTGCTGTTCCGCTTATTCTTTTTACGTATACTGTTGGTGTTTTGAAGCATGTTGGTGTTAGGAATTTTATTGTGAATTTGTCTTCAAGTGTTTTTTCTAGTAGTTTTTGGTATGGGGTTATTTTTATGTTGCATGATATTGTTGTGAATTTGTTTATATCTAACTCTACTTCATTGCTTATTTGTTCGATCAATTTTAGTGTTAAGTTTGAGTAGGCTTCGTCTAGTAGGGTTATTCTAAACCAGTAAGATTGACCGGCCTTTGTTGTTGTGTAGATTGGCTTTTCACCTTGGAATAGTGTTGTTATTGAGTATGGTTTTATTCCTGGTTGGTTGTGAAGTTTTTTTGCTAGGTTTCTGTCTATTTTTGCTATTGTTTTGAAGAAGAAGTTTTGGGTTGCAAAGCCTAGATACCTCATAAACTTATAATTGTCTCTGCTTATGACTTGAATGGTTATGGTTGTGAAGGTTTCTGACGACATGATTTCACTAAATAAATATTCTCTTAAAATTAATTAAAATTAGGGGTGGCTGGATTTGAGTGTTGATTGGATATGTGTGTAGTTTTAGGGAGTGTTATGGCTTAGAAAACTTATTATAAGATTTTTCTTATAATAAGAATGGAGACTAATATGGGTAATTTTGAACATCATTTAAGGTTAGCTAGAGAGAAAAGAAGTGCAGCTTTAGATGAATTTGAAAAGAGGAGATATACGGTAGTTGGTGATCTTGTCTTAAAAGCTATAGAGCAAATCATTGAAGCAATTGCTTCAAAGGAAGGATTGCATTTTCATTTAAATCCGAGAACTGCACATGCTAGAAGAACTAGGTGGGCAAAAGAAAAATTTCCAAGCATTGCTGGAGATTTAGATATTATTTGGGGCGCCTATGGAGATTTGGGTTATGATGGATTAAATGGTAAAAGAGCTAAAGAAGCGATTGAAGCTATGGAGAGGATTATTAATGAAATTGAGAAAGAAATTGGAATTAGACTTAGATAGAATTGTTGATGCATTGAGTAGTGTTGAAGGAGTAGTAGCTGTTATTCTTTTTGGGAGTAGAGCTAAGGGAGATTATGATGAGTATTCAGATTATGATTTACTTGTAATATTTAAAGATGATGAAGTTATGTGGAGGAATCGGAGGAAACTCTATGAGAATATTGGGCGACTGGGACTTTTTACTCAGGTTTTAACGAGAAGTTTGAGAGAGTTGTGGGAGGAAACTGAGCCAACATTTCGTGAGAATATATTTGAGCATGGATTGGTATTGTACATGAAGTATCCATTAACAGTTCCTGCATTTTATCAGAGACTTAAGCCTATGGCAATAGTAAGATATGATTTGAAGAATTTGAGTCAGAGGGATAAGATGAGAGTTATTTATCGCTTATATGGGAAGCAGAAGGTAAAAGGAATGATTCAGAAGAGTGGAGGTTTAAAGCTTGGCGATGGATGTTTTTTAATTCCAATGGAGAAATTAGAGGATGTTATTAAAGTTTTAAAGTATTATAATGTTAATTTTAGTTTATTGAAGGTTTATACTCAGGTAAATGGAAAAATACTTTGTGGCTGAATATGACATTCAGAAAACCTTCCATTCTTTATGATATTTGTTAGCAGCATAGTTTATCAGCCAATCTCTCCATCTTCAAGACTAGTCACTCCATCAAGCATTACAGTTTAATCTGGACGAGATGGATGCTTAATTAAATATGAAGTTGAAAAGAGGATAATTGTGATTATGAGAGCTAAAATCCCTATACAGAAAAATATTATAAACCACTTCCTGGCTATCTCCTCCCTCATAAATCCACTGTAAACTAGTATTGAAGCTAGAAGTGAAAGAAGAAAGGATATATCTGCAATTGTAATGGTGATTAATTGAATGGATCGAATCATCCAATTCATGGTGAAGGGAAGTATTGTAGCAAGAGTCCAGCAACCACTAATGAATATCATAAAGAGATTAATTAAAATCATACGAGGTAAAGTTCTTTCCTCAAACATGGCGATTACCATTAATAATATTACTAGAAGAAGATTGAAATATCTTTAGAAAACCATAATGAAATTTAATGCCAGTATTGTGGCTTTACACTTTCATGTATAGTTCCATGGGGTTCACTTTTAAGTCTCCAATAACCAATTCTTGGATTCTCAATTATGATTTCTAAGCTTCCTGCTAGATAATCGCTTATTAATACTTCATGTTCAATTGGTGAAATGAGAATATCGCATAAAACCTCTTTACTTTCTATATTATTTACTATTTTAACGTATGCTACATCATTGTATAACCATAGTTTTGTTGGACCTCCAGCAGTATCATATGTGACCTCTACAGCGTCAATAGGTGGCCATAAATTCAATTCTTTTGCTAATGCTACTGGAATTAATAGTTGTGGTCTATCAGTTTCAAAGCCCGTATTTACTAATGCATTAGCCTTCATTTCTTTTCCTTTAACTGTTTTTATTTTTAATTTCACTCTTACAGCCAAATTTAACACCACTAGCTATTATTCTTCCTATTCTTGGTTTTTTCCTCTGCTTTATATGTCCAATTCTAGGTTTCATGATTATTACCATGATACTAATTATCTGGAGCTATTATATTTCTTATGTCATTTACGTTGTTGAGGGATGGCATATTCTTTTGTACCAGCAACTCTTACATTTTAATTTCCATTTTGGAATTGGAATTTCTTCTCCATCTAGTATTCTCCTTGTTTTTTCAATTATTTTTAGGGTGTGGGCTTTTAGTTGTCTTGTGAATCTTCTTTCATGCCAGAGTTTTGAGTATTTATAGTATAGGATTATTCTGTATACTGGTTGTTTGAATTCTTCTTCAGCCATTATGGCGTAGGTGGCTGTTTGATAGATATGATCTGGAAAGGGCTTCTTAGTTTTAGTATACTTTATTTCTAATACGTGTAGTTTATTGTCTTTCCAATATATACAGTCAACTACTCCTGCTAGCCTATATTTTTCACTTTTCAATGGCTTTGAGAATAATATCTTATCAGCCTTTATT
>JANZKD010000141.1 GCA_025061245.1 Candidatus Culexmicrobium profundum | reverse complement strand
TTTATTGGAGGATTGGATGAAGATATAAGTAGAGTTAAGAGTTACTGTGAAGCCATTGGGGTTGATAGAGTTATCTTCACAGGTTTCATTAAGCCTAGAAATGTACCTATTTATCTTAAGTTGGCTGACATACTTGTCCATTATACTCCTCGTGGTAGAGGTTTTTCTCCACTTAAAATATTTGAGTATATGTGTGCTAGGAAACCAATAGTTGCACCTAATTCTCCAGGGGTTAATGAGGTTTTGAGGGATGGTGTGAATGCTCTTCTCTATAATCCTGAAAGCCCTGAGGATATGGCCTATAAAATTAAGCTTATTCTAGATGATTCAGAGTTGGGTTTTAAATTGGCTGAGCAGGCTTATTTGGATGCTATTAATAAATATACTTTCAAGGCTAGAGCTGAGAGGATACTTAAAGTTCTAAATGTTTATGGAGGATAACTTAATTTGTAACTAGTTATTGGAAATTGAAAATGCTTATAATGATTTATACTTCTCCCCTTGTCCATTCAATTATTTTGGGATAGAAGTCTGTGAAGTCTTTCGGTGTCCATTCTGTGTCTATGTTTAGTGACCAGAATGCGTATTTGCTGTGTTCTCCCATGAGTCCATCACTACTTGCTCTCATGCCGTGGTCTGAAACTATTAGGAATATGGTGTTGGGAGGGACATGTGTCTTTAGCATACCTGCGAGATTATTTAGTTCTAGGTATGCTTTCATAATTCTAAGGGGCTTTTTAACATAGAATAGGTGTCCTATTAGGTCTGCTAATCTAAAGTAGGTCATGAATAGCTTCCAATCCCTGTTTTCATTTAGAGCTTTTAGGGTTGCTTTCTTTCTCTCCTCATGGTCTTCCCATATTTGCTTAGCGTATTTGTCTAATCCCATATGGAAAGCTTCCTCAAGTTTTTCATGTAGGAAGGTTGGATCATTATATGCTGGAACATAAATGGCTATTGATGGCTTTACTTCATCAAATATTGTTTTTAGACCACTGATGTCTCTGCGACTAATTATATGCATCTTTATACCTATCTTGCGTAGAATTTTCCTTTTACCTTTCACCCAGCTTATAACTGGTAGATGCCTAATTCTCTCTAATGGTTTGCTATATACCCACCATGTTTTCACTCCATGCTCACTCGGCTTTCTTCCAGTTATAAATGACGTCCAAATTTTAGGTGAAAACGGTATCCCCTCACTCTCTTCCTTTTTCATGCGAAAGTATTCTTTGCTTATTTCGAATGTTCCCCATTTCTTCTGTAATAGATTTTTTAGACGCCACCTCATTACTAGTCTATGGTCTAATGCGTCTAGGGCAAGTATGAAGACTCTTCTTTCCCTGCTTTTCTCCATCATCTTCACTCCATTAATATGTTCCACTTCACTTAGTAATAGCCTTTTATTGAAATATAAAATATGATTTATGACTTAACTGTTTGCCGGTGAATTTAAGATTCATCAGCATCCTAACTTATAACTTATATGGTGCATGGCTGGTGAAATTGTGAGGTATAAATCTGGACTTTATATTAAACCTGTGGTTGATGAAGTTAAAAAAGCTTTAAATCTAGGTTTTGATGCAGTTTTCACTTCCCCTTCAAGGGAGGTTGCATTGAAGGCTAGGGAACTTGGATTACTTTACGCCCCCCCTCATCTGGATTCCTAAAACTAGTGATTTGAGTTTAGGTGTTGTTAATGCTTGGGGTGAAGTGAAGCTTTTCGCATTTAATAATTCTGGATGTATAATGAATCCAGCTTTAATGGAGAATATTCTTTCTAGGATTGAGAGGGTTGTTGATGAAACTGATGCTGATGCAATTATATTGGATGCATTGAGATTTCCAAGTCCCCATGACATGGAATGGCTTTTCACATGTTTCTGTAGGTATTGTAGAGATTTTATGAAGTCCCTGAACATTAATTCAGAGGAGTTGGCTGAAAATGTTAGGAGGGCTGCAAGGAATATTCACTTATATCCTCACTTGAATCCGGTGGAGTTTAATGCACTTCAAACACTCTTCTATGTTAGGCAGAGGGCTGTTGAACATGCCTTAACTCTTATAGGTGATTTGACTGGGAAGCTTGGAATTAAGCTTTGGGGTGCAGTTTTCCCACCCAGCTTGGCTTGGATGGTTGGTCAGAACTACTTTATTCTCAATAGATTTCTAGATCAAGTTCAAGTGATGCTTTATCATTCTGGGCGGGGTGCTGCATGTCTAAATCATGAATTAGCTTCACTGGTTAAGTTGATTTCAAGTCTTTCGAGTATTGGGGTTGAGGATTCCCTTAAGGTTTTATCCTATCTAACTGGATTTGAGGTTGGTTTTAACTTGGATAGATTGGAGAGGGAATTGCCTTTGAATATTGTTATGGAGGAGTTTTTGAGGGCTAAAAAGATGTTTTTAGGGAAGGCTGTCCCAATATTTTGGCTTGATGAGCGTTTTGAATCTATTTTGAGGCAGATGGAGGGTTTATTTGAAGTTATAGCTGTCTTTAAACCCCGTGGCTCTTAAGTTTCATAGTTTGATGGATTGATTTAAATAGAATTTGAGTTGAGTTTTAAGTAATTTATGTTGTGGTGGATGATTGAATGGGGTTTGAGGACATTCTTTTGGAGGTTCCTGAGTATAGAGAGTTTATGACTGTTGATGAGTTGAATGAGAGTTCCCGTAGGCTTGCTGAGGGTTACCCTGGATTGGTTGACTTGTTTCAGATAGGCTGCTCTAAGGCTGGGGAGCCAATTTATGCATTGAGGGTTGGTGATGGAGATTTTAAGGCTATATTCATTGGATTTCCGCATCCAAATGAGCCTATAGGGAGTTTGACCATAGAGTTTCTTTCTAGGAAGCTGGCTGAGGATGATGATTTTCGTAGGAAATTGAATTTCACATGCTATTTCATTAAGGTTGCTGATGTTGATGGCGTACGTCTTAATGAGGGTTGGTTTAAGTTGAAGTATGACACCGTCACGCATATGTTGAACTTCTATAGGACTCCTGGCTATAAGCAGGTTGAGTGGACTTTCCCTGTGAATTATAAGACTTTGAATTGGAGTAAGCCTGCACCTGAAACTAGAGCTATAATGAACTTGATTGACCGAGTTAAGCCTGACTTCCTCTACTCACTCCACAACTCTGCCTTTAGGGGTGCTTACTTCTATGTTTCTGAGCCCTGCCCAGAGCTTTATCCTAAACTTCAATCTCTAGTTAAATCTCAGAGGCTTCCTCTACACTTAGGTGAGCCTGAAGCCCCATATATGAAGAAGCTTGCAGATGGAGTTTTCCTATTATCTTCAATAGAGAAGATCTATGACTTCTATGAGAAGCATTCGGATAGGGATCCTGCATCCATAATAAATCATGGTGCTAGTAGTGTTGATTATGTTAGGAGTGTGAGTGATGCATTTTCAATTATATGTGAGATGCCATAC
>JANZKD010000153.1 GCA_025061245.1 Candidatus Culexmicrobium profundum | reverse complement strand
GGATCTACATGTAGGAGATATAATCGTATTTAAACCACCATATCCATACTGGAAAGGAGTACCATGGGTCCATAGAATAATAGATAAACGAGTAAGAACTAATGAAGTAGAATATAGAACAAAGGGAGATGCAAACATTGCACCAGACCCATTTTGGGTTAAAAGTAGCAATGTTATTGGCAAAGTTTTATATCGAATACCATACCTAGGATATGCAAGTCTGTTCTTGAAAGGATGGACCATACCTATAATAGCAATAATATTTATCTTAATATTCATTGGCTATACAGCTTTATCAAGAAAGGATTAGCATACATTTAAACGGAATGTTATTAAGAGAGATAAATAATTTAATCATTTCAGTAGAAGGAGGAGAGCAAAATGCGGAAGCCCTCTGTAAGAATTGAAAATGTTGTTGCTTCAGTAGTCTTAGATCAATACATAGACTTAGAGGCAATCACTAGAAGTATACCAAACGTTGATTATAACCCTGATCAGTTTCCAGGACTAGTATATAGGTTAAATAGACCTAAAACTGCAACATTAATATTTAGTTCAGGCAAGATGGTTTGTACAGGAGCAAAATCTGAAAAAGATGTGAAAAGAGCAGTTAAAAAGATAATAACAACATTAAGATCAAAAGGTATTGTCATTGTAGGTAAACCGAAAATTCAAATACAAAATATAGTTGCATCAGCAAATCTCGGCTCCGGAGTAAACTTAGAAAAAGCTACATTACTATTAGAAAATGTAATGTATGAACCTGAACAATTTCCAGGGCTAATATATAGGATGAACGACCCCAAAGTTGTATTACTCCTATTTAGTTCAGGCAAGATGGTTTGTACAGGAGCGAAAAGAGAGGAAGAAGTGTATATTGCAGTAAATAAAATACATAAAAGACTTAAAGAATTGGGATTACTATATGAAACCTAATCCTTCCTTGTCATTTGAACTATAGCTTCATACATTTTTCTACTTATTACATTTCGCTTTAATAGAAACTCAGCTGCATCAGTTATCTTAACTAAATAATGAAAGTTTACTCCAATCTGCTTTAAATTATCAGATGCACCCTGCTCTCTATCTACAAGTACAACAGCTCCAGCAACCTCTCCACCTACAGACCTGATAGAGTTAGCAGTTAAAATTAAACTACCACCTGTAGTTGCAACATCATCAATCAATACTACTCGATCCCCCTTCTCCAATATACCTTCAACCAATTTTCCTCTACCATGAGCTCTTTCAGTTTTCTTTCTAACATAAATCAACGGTTTATTCAGCTTATATGCAATTAAAGTTGCAAAAGGAATTCCAGCAGTGGGAACCCCTGCAATTCTATCAACATCTTTAATTTCATTACTAATTAATTCAACGTACATATCACAAATCGTATCAAAGTCATTTGGATAACTTGGAATCACCCTTAAGTCAATGTAATAAGGACTCTTCATCCCAGAGGTTAATATAAACTCTCCAAATAGAATTGCACCCCTCTTATAGAGAATTTCAACTGCTCTTTGCGATAAAAATTGTTTTCTTTCAATCCAGTTCAGAGAAGCCCGCTTACACAATAGTACTAGCAGGTTTTTATAATTTACTTAATCACTAAAATGGCCATGTAAAGGAGGTAGCCGACAATATTAGAATTAACGGTATAACTATTAAGCCAATAATCTTCCTACTCCTACTTAAAGGAGAAACATCATCTAATGGTCCAGGATGACGCCTATAAACTAACATTGCAAGAGCTAGAATAGCCATAACATAATATCCCAGCAAGAAAAGAGTCGCAGCAGCAATGTAAGAAACAAGCTTATGATACTTCCTTCCAAAGAGAGCTCTAGCAATATGCCCTCCATCAAGTTGAGCAATAGGCATAATGTTCAAAAAGGTCAATAGAAAGCCAATCCACCCTGCAAAAGCCACTGGATGCAACAATAATATGTAACCTTCAGGAAGATTTACCACCATCGAAACAAGAAAATCAAATATCATGGGAGATGGAATTAAAACACCAAGAACATACCTAGTTGGATAAGAAAGCCTTAGCCCTAACATTGAAACAAAAATTGATGCAACAAAACCAAGTATAGGCCCAGAAATACCAACATCAAACAATTGATCCCTATTAACAACAGGAGATTCTTGAATTATTACAGCTCCCAATGTCCCACCAATTTCAGGTGGACCTGGAAGAAAATAAGGTAAACTAGATTTAACACCATGAAATTCACATGCAATTTTATGTCCAAACTCATGCAATCCAGCTATAAGCATAAAACAGAAGACATACAGCAAAACGTTAAAGAAAATATTCCTACTTGGATCAACAATATCAAATGCAGAACTAGTCATTTGAGCCCAACCACTATAGATAATTGTAGATAAAGTTGCAATGAACAATATTATAAAGATAAGTGAACTCTTCTTAGGCTTAGGTGTAAAGGAAACCACCTTAATAATTATATTGCCATCAAATTTCCGCATAATAGGTATAAAACCTTTAGGATTCAAGATTCTATATAACTCTAAAAATGACTTTTTAGTTTCAGCCTTAGAATCAATCACAAAAGTTGGTACACCAAACTCTAAGTATGAATCAATAACTGGAAAAAGTCTCCTAACCACATCTTCAATCTCTATGAAAGCAGCAGGATAAACCTCACTTTCCAATATTTCAACTCCAAGAAACGTTATTAAGCAAAGCTAAAAATATTTCCCTCAGAGAAGTATAACACTGTAAATAACGTAATGGAGGAATCTGAATTAACTGAAGGAAAAGACATTGTTAAATTTAAAATTAGAGAGTTTAAGCCAGAAGATCTAGAGAGAGTCATATGGATAAATAAGACATGTCTCCCAGAAAACTACTCTGCATCATTCTTCATGCATCACCACTATGCACATCCAAAATCATTCCTAGTAGCTGAAGTTAATGGAGAAATTGTTGGATACATTATGTGCAGAATAGAATTTGGATTATCAAATTTGAGATTTGGATTAGCGAAGAAAGGTCACGTAATTTCCATTGCAGTTTTACCTCAATATAGGAGGAGAGGTATTGGTGAAAGTTTAATGAGAAAAGCTATGAAAGCCATGAAAGAATATGGTGCCTCAGAATTCTATTTAGAAGTCAGAGTAAGCAACATTCCTGCAATTAACCTATACAGGAAACTTAACTACCAGATCACGAAGAGAATTATAGGATACTATCTAGACGGAGAAGATGCCTACGTTATGGCCAGAGCAGCCGAGGTGATAGATTGACATGGATTACACGTATTTTTACGTTAAGAGAAAAAACATGTATACTCTGTGGTAAAAAATCAAAGTTAATTTCAGATACAATAAAAGTATGCAAAGACTGCCTAATAGAAAAGCCGGATGAAGCACTGCCAATCGCCATGGAAGCACATAAGAAAAGCAAAGGAAAATATGGTC
>JANZKD010000225.1 GCA_025061245.1 Candidatus Culexmicrobium profundum | reverse complement strand
AGGTGAATTTTTCATTAACATTATCCTTAACATATCTGAAGACATGCTGGTAATCACATATTTTCCCATTATAGTTTATAGATAATCTTACAATGTCACCGGGATTTAAAGGTTCATCGAAAAATACTTCAATAAAGTTTATCTCAACGTTCTCCAAATCTTTAAAATTAGTTAACTTTTGAGTGAACTCTGCATGCCTACCAATACATTTAATGAACTCTACAGTTAAGCATCTATTTAGTAGGAATGCAACTTTGCTAATCTGCCCATCTGCTTGATTTTTTAGTCTAATACCGCAATTAGCCTTCAAAAGTCCATTAAAAACATCTACATCAGCATACAAATCGTAGAACTGTATATCAAGCAATTAGTCCACCATATAAACATCCATCCAGAATGAATATTTAATTGTTGTCGAATCAATCAATAATTGGAGTTAAATAGTAGCTTCAAACTAAAATATATCTGGAGAAATATTTTGGCAAAACAATTTCTCATAAATGTTTTGAAGACTATTGAAAGAGGCATGGAATTGGGTTGATTTTCAAGTGAATTCTTCAAATTAATATCTAAACCTGACAGAGTAATGATGATAAAGATACCAGTTAAAATAGATAATGGAAAATAGCTTCTCAAAGGTGTATAGAAAGTATGAGGAAATGAAGACAGAAAGAAATGTTTCAATGAGAGATGTAGCCCTAATATTTTCATTAGAAAGAATATTCAAAGTTATGAGAATTAGAGGATGGCTATAATAGTCATCAACAACTGGACAGTGAAATCAAATCAGTTATCTAGATATAAGGGGATAATTATTTGGGGAAGCATTATGACCAAGGTGAATGATGAATTAAAATTAAGCCTGACAGGCGACTCATTTATAGCAACTAGAATGTCAATATATAAGGAGCCGGAATTTCTAAGTCTAATTGAAATAATTAGAAAAGCTCATGTCCGCTTTACAAACCTAGAAGTTCTAATAAATGACTTTAAGGGTTATCCAGCTGCACAAAGCGGCGGAACCTACGCTGCAACTGAAAGCTATATTGCAGATGAATTGAAGTGGATGGGCTTTAATATAGTTAGTAGAGCCAACAACCATGCAATGGATTATAAGGTTGAAGGCATGATTGAAACAACTAGAAATCTAGATAGAGTTGGAATAGTTCATGCAGGAGTAGGCATGAATCTAGGTGAAGCAAGATCTCCAGCTTATCTTGAAACAAGCTGGGGAAGAGTTGCTTTAATTTCAGCAGCATCAACATTTCCAACTGAAGCAAGAGCTGGAGCATCCAGACCAGACCTTCAAGGAAGACCTGGAGTCAATCCATTAAGGTACAGTGTAACATACACTATACCTAAAGAAGCATTTGAAGTAATAATTAAAATAGCCAAGCTCCGAGGATACAAACCTAAAGAAAAAATAGACACCATTAGACTCTTTGGAAATAAATTCGTAAAAGGCGAAGAAGTTAAAATTGAATTCAAAGTCAATAAACTTGACGAAGAAGGAAATTTGAAGGCGATAAAAGATGCAAAGAAAATGGCAGACTTCGTAATATTCTCCCTACACTGTCATGAAAGATATCTAAGCTTAGAAAAACCAGCACCATTCATCGAAGAATTTGCAAGGAAATGTATAGATGCAGGTGCAGATCTATTCGTTGGACATGGCCCACACGTCTTAAGAGGAATTGAAATCTATAAAGGTAAACCAATATTCTACAGCCTCGGCAACTTCATATTCCAAAACGACTTGATCAAAAAACAGCCAGCAGATCTATATGAGAGATATAAGCTAGATTGGAATGCAACACCATCAGAACTCTATGACACTAGAGAGAAGGGAATACCAGATTTAATTAAAATGGGATTCAAGTGGTTCACTGAAAAACCAGAATACTGGGAAACAATACTAGTTCACTGCACCTTTAATGAAGGTAGATTTGAAGAAATAAAATTATATCCAGTGGACTTAGGATTCGAGAAAACTAGACCAAATAGAGGGAGACCGCTACTAGCTAAAGGCGAAAAAGCTCTAAAAATACTTAAAAACATCAAAAAACTTTCCAAACCCTATGGAACCAAAATAAAAATTGAAGAAAACATAGGGAGAATAAAAATGTAAAGTGAAATATAACTACAATACCTCAATTTTCATTAAACTTACCAATTATTTAGAAAATAAACTTCAGTTAGCATTAAAGTAAAATCCTTTTCAGAAATTGTTTTAAGGATGATATCCTCTTTTGTTTGTAACTTTAAGGAGGGATTAAATGTCTGAAGAGTTACCGGTTTCAGAAAAATTAAAAGTCCTCAATTATGTTTCACTATATAAAACAGAAAAATGGTGGTCTGCAGTAGTTTTGCTTGAATCTTTTGGAAGAAAACAAGTAGCTCTATACGTATGGTTGAAAAAGAGTGGAAAGTGGAAGCGCAACCAGAAATTCACAATACATAATAAAGCTGAGTGGAATAAAATTAAAGAGCTCGTAGAAAGATACATTGAACAATTGAGCTAATCCAGGATACTTATGAAGTAATGTGGCGTAGCAGATCATCTAAGGTTAAATTCATTTCTTTCAAATATTTTAGCAGTCTTGAATAGGTTGCTTCTTTAATTTCTTTTAAATATGAAGTTTTAATTCCATACTCCGTCTCATAAACTATGCATTGTAGATAAGTAGCTGCAGTATCTGCTAGTATTACGATTTTAGCCTCAAGGGACTCTCCTCGAATAAATTCTTTAAATAGTTCAATTAACTCGCTATTACACTCTAATTTGCTGAGAAGATCTTCTAATGCTTGTAGACTGATTTCATTAAGCTCTTTATCCCCCATCTTAATTTTAATTGGCCTAGGAATATCTGAAATAATTGCCTCTGGAAAGTCATGAATTAAAGCCATTTTCAAAATCTTCTCTATATTCATTGCTTGTTTTTCGTTAAGTATGCGAGCTATATGAAGAGAGATTACTGCGACTTTTATGGTGTGTTCAGCTACATTTTCAGCTAAATCATATGGAATTTTCGATAAAATCCATCCCGTTCGCTTTAACTTTCCAAGTCTATCGAGAGCTTCAAACACACTTAACTTCAATGAAACACACCTCAAGTTCGAGGTGATATTCAATATTTATGTTTGACTATAATTAATTTTTGGAGTAAACAACCTAAATACATATTAGATAAGCAATGTTGAGAGAGCTAATAAAACTTAGGATACTTTTAACACAGCAGATCCCTTTAACTTGCCATGCTTTAAGTCATATAATGCTTTATTGGCATCTTTTAGAGGATAAGTTGTCACTGTTGTCTTAATCCTAATCTTTGCCGCTTCATCCAGAAACTCTCTAACATCTCTCCGCGTTACATTAGCAACACTTTTAATTTCACGTTCAAGCCATAGTAAATCATAATCTAACTTCTCGATTGGAGACATGTAGATTCC
>JANZKD010000131.1 GCA_025061245.1 Candidatus Culexmicrobium profundum | reverse complement strand
TTCCCGTTAACATAAAGTTTGTTATTGAAGGTGAAGAGGAAATAGGCAGTCCTCATCTCCCTCTATACGTTGAGAAATATGGCAAGCTGTTTAAGGCTGATGGAGGGATTTGGGAGAGTGGATCTAAAAATAGTAAGGAAGAATTGACAATATATCTCGGTGTTAAGGGAATACTTTATGTTGAGTTAATAGCTAGAGGGCCGTCAAGAGATGTTCATTCTGCAGGGGCAACACTAATACCAAATCCTGCATGGAGGCTTATTAGAGCTTTATCTACTTTGAAAGATGAAAATGAACAAATACTTATACCAGGTTTCTATGATGCTATAGTTCCCCCATCAGAAGAGGAACTTGAATATGTACGGAAAATTGAATTTGACACTGATAAATTGAAGAAGGGTTTGGGATTGAAAAAGCTTTTATTTGGATTAGAGGGATTTGAAGCACTTAAAAGAAATCTCTATGCACCTACATGTAATATTTGTGGATTACTTTCTGGATATACTGGACCAGGTGGAAAAACTGTTCTTCCCTCAACTGCAATGGCTAAATTGGATTTCAGATTGGTTCCTAATCAAGATCCTGAGGACATATATGAAAAATTGAAGGAATACTTGAAAATGAAGGGTTATGGTGATATTGAAGTAAAATTGCTGGGAAAATTATATCCAGCTAAAACTTCGCTTAACTCTGCAATAGTTAAAGCTACAGTTAATGCAGCTATCACAGTTTATGGTAAACCACCAGTAATTTATCCAACAATGGCTGGCTCTGGTCCAATGTACTTATTCATTAAAAATCTTGGAATACCCATATCCTCTACAGGTGTCGGCTATTATGGTTCAAGAGCACATGCTCCCAATGAAAATATTAGAATCAAAGATTTCATTGAGGGAATGAAGCATGTAATAGCAATAATTTTTGAATTCTCTAAAATCTAATTAATTTGTGGTGAAGTAATTGAGGATATATACATTAAATGAAAGGCCAGACTATTTTTCTCAGCTGAAATGTTTCTTGAATAAATCTCTCGAAAAAGATTTCATAACTGACCATATGATAAAGAGATGTACAATTAATGATCCAAATTATAATCCTGAGCTAACCTTTCTAGCATTAGAAAAAGATGATCTCATTGGAATTTTAATTGGTGTGGAGAGAATAAAGGCTCCTAAAGAGGTTGTTGAAGCACAGAGAAATATGGCTTGGATTAAAATAATAGCTATTAGTCCAAGGCATAGGAATAAGCAGGCTTTCAATAGGCTTTTAAATGCATTTCTAGACGAGATGAAGAATAAAAAGGAAATTAAAGTTGCAAACTTTGCAAGTTGGCATTTTCATCCAGGAGTAAATGTGGAATATGAGTATTATTTGGAAAATTATTTGGCGAATGGCTTCATGAAATATGGAGAAGTTGTAGACTATGAATTAGACTTGAAATTCTTTCATGTTCCTCGAAGAATTCTATTAAATGAAAAGAAATTAAGAGAAGAAGGATTGACATTTAAAATCGTTGATAATGAGCATATAAGTGATGTTAAAGAATGGATAAAAAATAAGTTTTCACCTTATTGGGCTTTCGAAGCTGAAGTGGCAGTAAGAGAGAAGCATGGTGGATTATGGATTTCCTATGACAACAATGATAATATTATAGGCTTTTCAGTTTATGGTGCTTTAGAGCCAAATTGGTTTGGACCAATTGGAGTTGATGAAAAATTCAGGCATCTAGGCATTGGATCAATACTTCTATTTAAAGCCTTAAATTCATTGAGGCTAAATGGTGTAAGATATGCCATAATACCTTGGACTCAACATCTTTTCTTCTATTCACAGATACCTGGAATAATTGGAATAAGACACTACTACTTCCTAAAATTAACCTTATAATTTCACATCTTTTAACCATAAAGTTATATTATTCCTAAACAAAGACTTCATGTCTACAATATTGGCTTAATTCGGTGTAAGCAGTGAGAAAGTCAACCTTCTATTTAGCTCTACTAACTTTATTATCCTCATTTTTAGCAATATTTACCTATAGTTATGAATCAAAATCCACTAATCTACTCCCAGTAATAACCTATCCCCTACGCATTTTCACCCTCCCGCTAATAATCATTTTCGTTATCCTAGCAACCCTAACCCTCCTAAACGAAAAGCAGGCAATCCAAATACCATGGCCAACAAGTATAAAAGGTGAAAAATACCTACAAGCTCTCCTACTTCTCCCTCCCTCCGGCTTCATAATGGCTCTAACCCACGAAATAGGCCACCTAATATGGGGCTTAATAGCTGGAGGAAAACTAACCTACATGCAAATCACATTCATAATACTATACCCCAATCCATCAATAACATCAACATTCAAACTAGGCCTCGTCCAAATGAACAATCTAAAAAACCCATTCAACTACGGAATATTTCTACTAGGCGGCACGCTAACAACAACCATAATATCATACACCATAGCACTAACATTAAACATCAAAAAACTAAAACAACCCTACAACATCCTCCTAACAGAATTAGGCATAATCGGACTACTAGACATGCCCCTATACACAACACTACCACAAATAAACCTACCACACTGGTTCATAATAGGCGGAACAACCCCAGAACCACTAATCGCAATCAAAAAACTAAACTTCCCCGAACCCATATACTACCTCACTCTTCTCCTTTCCTTAATTATCCTATCCATACTATATACGAGGTCAATACTGAAAAAATAAAACGAAAATAACAAAAACATTAAAATAACTAAAAAAGAAAACCAACAACTAATCAAAAACAAAAATTAATTTAAACATATCCTAAAAAATCATTATAAAAATAAAAAACAACAACACTCAATATAAAATAATATAAATAAAATTATTTTAAAAAACAATAGAAAAACTTAACTATTAGAAAAATGAATAAACAATCATAATCTAATTATCAAATTAAAAAACAAAACTACTTATCAATTCACAGTTTCTTACTTCCCAATTTACAAAATTCAACCTTGAAAGTTTTGTAAAAAAGAAAAAATTTTAAGTGTGAAAATGCAAAAGAGTTATATAGAAAAATTAAAGGAGAGGGGGGTTAAGTAAAAATGAAATTTACATTTGGTGGAGATCCAGTAGATGACCCTGTTCCATAAATAGGTGTGCATTAACTTCCTATAAATTTATTTTAATTTCCTCAGTAAAGTATTTATGTTACCTTAAAATAAATTAATAAGCAGAGGAGTACACAATGTTATCTCCGGTAGAACTTTACTTAGATAAATATACACAATATTTAAATCTTCTAAATGAACCAACTGCAAAGTTAATTAGTGTTCTTTCAAAAGTTAATCCTAGAAATGTATCAGAAGTTGCAAGAGCTTTAGGATTGTCTCCCTCTCTTACGCATTATCATTTAAAAAGATTGATTAGCAAACATTTGCTTCGAATTTCTGCTAAAATAAAC
>JANZKD010000260.1 GCA_025061245.1 Candidatus Culexmicrobium profundum | reverse complement strand
AAGGATCACTAATATACTTTCGAATAGCCTTCTCAAGGAGATCACCATTAAGCATGTCTATTATCTCATAGGCATCAGCCGCATCTTGCGCTGGAAAACCATGATATCTATCTATAGCTACTGTCTTAACTCCTCCATTAACACCACCCAGAATCCTCTTGGCTGCAGTTAAAGCTAAATCTCCAAGCTCTCCACCACCAATAGCCATATATATGAAAAGATTTCTTGGATTCAACTCAGTCAATGGCTCAAGTCCACTCTCATACTTCTCTCTAAAAGAAGCTGCTTCCTCTAATATTTCAAGTCTAGATTCTATAGCCTTCATACTATTCTACACCCCCCAATTCCTTAAGAAGCAAATCAACAGGATTGATCTTACCAACCTTAGGAAGCCAATCTATACGCTTCCCCAAAATCCCCCTCTCCTCACGATACTTATACAACCTCCTAACCTTCTCAGCAATCCTAGTTCTCCTAGAAATCATCTCACTTGAACCAATATCCAATCTATAAAAAACACCCCAACCATCCAGCAATCTAACTGGATTCAAACTTAAACACTCATTTACCTTACGAGAAGCTTGAGGAGGACTATCACCCAAAGCTAAAATTTCAACCATCCTAGAACCCCCAGTAACCATGCTTCCATCCTCCTTAAGATTAACCGAACCCCAGAAAAGCTTACATCCAACCTTCTCAATCAACTTCCCATCTACATGAACTGGATGCCCCTTAGCAAGATGCCTAAAATCAGGATACCCCTTAGGAGCAATGGCTTTAACCACCGATGCCTCATCAGAAAATTCTATCTTCAACTTAGCTAATCTTTCATCAATAATAGCCTCAAAGATATCAATAATATCACTCTTCAATAATGCAAGCACATTTACACCCTCAGGATCCCCAAGCCTAGAATACATTTCTATTAACGTGGGACCCTCAACTTCAGTAAGCATCATTTGACCAGCAATAAAACCACGATATTTTTCACCAGCTACCTTCTGCACTGCATATACCATGGCTTTAACAATATCTAAACTACGCTCATACTCCTCCTCAGTTATAAAGGGAAGAAGTCTTCCACGACCAGTATAAGAACCCATACCTCCAGTTTCAGGTCCTATATCAAATTCATATGCATGCTTATTATCTTGAACAAGAGGCATACCTATAACTGTATGGCCATCAACAAAGCATTGAAGAGTATACTCAGGACCCCAAACCTTCTCTTCAACCAAAATACGTTCCCCTACATCTCCATACTTAGCCATGTATTCCTCAAGCCATTTAATATGCCTCTCCTTAAACTCTTGCTTTTCAGCATGAAGATAAGCTTGTAAATCCTCAACAACCTTAACACCCTTACCGCCAGCCTGCCTAGCAGGCTTCAAAGCAACATTTTGAAGCCAAGTTAAAGTTTCAGAAAAACGTTTCAAATCATCCAATGCCTCAACATAAGATCGATAAGTCTTGAATAATAATTTTCCAGGAATATTATATTTCCATTGCAACCTCCTCATCTCAGCCTTCGACATCTCAATTATAGAAACACTTCTCTTAGCACCAATACAAGGAATACCAGCTTTTTCAACCTCATCAGGTACACCATGAAAGTTAGGTTCTTCCGGTCCTATAACCACCATATCAACATTCCATTTAACAGCTAGTTCAGCAACTTTCTTTGCATCCTTAGTGCTAGCTAAAGCATATTCTCCACCACTATTCTTAACCAATCGATATATACCTGGATTTCTAAGCTCACTAACCCAATAAATTCTAGCTTCATGTGAACTTCTAGCTATAGCCTCAGCTAATGCATGCTCTCTTGCACCGCCGCCTACACCCATCACCTTCACTTAAACTCACCTCCACCCCAACACAATAAACACAAATGATTACAGGGAAGCCCTATAGAAGAAGCAAGCCTATCAATTGAAAGAAAGTGAAAACTATCAGCACCAACAACCTCAGCTATCTCCTCCTCAGTAAGTGCATGACCAATTAATTCATCTGGAGGGGGTAATTCAACTCCAAATGGACATGAAGACTTAAAGGATGGACTTCCAATGCGGACATGAACTCTCCTAGCCCCCTTACGCTTCAAATTCCATACAGTATTCCTCAAAGTTGTCCCTCGAACAACACTGTCATCAATTAAAACTAGATCCTTACCATCAACAGCACACTTTATAGGATTCAACTTAAGTTGAACACCTACAAGTCTCTCAAAAACTGAAGGCTTAATAGCAGTTCTAACTTTACGTCCAGTGGTTACAAAACCTAGATCAAGAGGAATACCAGTCGCTCTAGAAAAACCTATGGCAAAGGGTATTGCAGTTTCAGGAACACCAATAACAGCATCAGCCTTGACAGGAAACTCTCTGGCTAAAAACTCACCAATTCTCTCTCTAACCAAATAAACTGGAATGTTATTAATCACTGAATCCGGGCGAGACAAATATACATATTCAAAACTACAATATGCTGGAGAATCATCCACCTTAACTGAAGCTCTCTCAATACTATAAGGATCAAACTTGATAATTTCACCAGGCTTAACATGAAAAGCATGCTCCATACCCAAAACATCAAGAGCAGACGTTTCAGATGAAATAGCACCTAAATCAAAGCCTAAAGAACCAATTTCAAGCGGCTTTACCCCCCACCTATCTCGACCCGCAATCATTACTTGATCTTCAATCAATGCAATAAAGGAAAAACCACCATTAACTTCACCAACCACTTTAAGAGAAGCTTTCAATGGATCTTTAACCCTATCAATCTCATCAGAAAGAATTTCAGCGAAAGCCCTCCAAGAGCAAAATCTACTCTTCTCTAATAGGGGCATACCATCCCCAATAACAGTCAATTTAACAGGTGAATCAACCATTATAGGAGAATCATTTTCCAATGGAGAAACAAAGCCTAATCCAATGAAACCGGCAAGCGAAGCCAGCAACTCCTCATTAAAAGACTCATCAACCAATCCACCACAAGTCACATTATGAAATTCATTATCATAAGTCACTATAGAAGACACTTCTTGACCTCTATGCTGTAAAGCTAAAAGTCCATAATAGATGAAACGAGCTATACTCCACCTCTCTCTCCCCAAACCAAATGGATATATACCAATAATACCAGGCAAGACTATCAACCCACCATCTCAACAATCCTACCACTCAATTTACACCCACTCAAAGCTTCACTTCGAGCTTTATCAGCTAAAGCTTGAGCATAAGGAGTAGGATATTTACCAGTAACACAAGCTAAACATAATCTATCATGACCAACAGCATCACAAAAATCACTTATTGCCTGATAATTTACAGAGTCAGCATTCAATATTCTAGCAATCTCCTCCTCACTTCTCCTAAAACCAACCAATTCATGGAAAGTCGCCATATCAATACCATAAAAACATGGACTAATTATCTTAGGAAAAGTAGAAAAAACATGAACTTCACGAGCACCCGCTCTCTTAAGAATGAGAACAA
>JANZKD010000103.1 GCA_025061245.1 Candidatus Culexmicrobium profundum | reverse complement strand
TACACTTGCATCAATAGTGTATTTCATCTAACTCTATTCTCCCTTATCCACTTGTCTAGTTCTCCCTTCTTTACTGGTTTTACTTTTCTTCTTATTTCGTCTATTTTTCTTACTGCTTCTATTTTTTCTTGAATTCTTATTTTTTCCTCTAATGCTTTTCTTATTACTTCACTCCAGTTAATTTCCTTATATTTCCTCATCTTCTCCTTTAACTCTTTAGGTATCCTTATTGTTATTATGCTCAATATATCACAAAATATATACATATTGTATTCACATTTAAATATTACTTTTAAATGGGAATTTAATAGAGTTTGTTATGGGAGATGGGTAGAACTGTGAGAATAAAGATTGTTTCATATCTATATGTATATGATCTATTGTGGAATTGTTATATGAGGATGCTCTTTGAATTATCTTGAATTTTGATGGTTACCTTGTTTGGATTGTATGCTGTAGTCTGGATTTTGGTTGAGTTTAGGTTTGTTCTTAAATTGCTTTTTCTTTATTTGATTTAGATTTAATTTGAGATGATTTTATTTTAGTAGCCATTTCCATAGTGGTGTTACTTTTATTTCTTTGTTGTTTTGTTTTATTGTTTTTTCTTCATTCCATGTTATTATTGTTGCTCTTTTTAGCTTTAGGTTTTCCATGGCTTTTAATGTTTTTTCTATGTGTATTTTTTCTAGATTGTAGGTTACTTCTATTAGTTGTTTTATTTTGTTCATTTCACTTATTATGAAGTCTATTTCCTGGTTTGTTTTGAGTTTGTAGTATGATATGCTGGTTGTCGGTGTTTTTCTTCTCATTAGTTCTATGAAGACTAGGTTTTCCATTTTTCTTCCAGTGTCTAGTTTTTGTGGGAGTAGGTTTAGGATTGATGTGTCTATTACGTATATTTTCTTGGGGTTTACTGCCTTTCTTCTCTGTGAGTATGCGTGTATGTTTAGGGTGAATAGTAGGTGGGCTTGCTTCATATAATATATGTATTTTATTAATGTTTTTGTGTCTATGTTTATGTTTATTGTTTTTAGCATGCGGTTTAGAGATCTGTATGATAGTAGATTTGAGTAGTTTGATAGGATGAAGTAGAAGACTTGTTTAAATAACTCTACGTCCTCTACTCTAAATCTCTCAATAATGTCTCTGTAGAATATTGTTTCCAGTAGATTCATCACCTTCTCTCTAGACTTCATTAACCATACCTCTGGGAATCCACCCCATTTCAAATAGTCTTCGAGGAGTCTTTGAACTCTCCCCCTCTCCCTGAAGGTTTTTATTTCGAAGTTAACTATTTCCTTGAAGGATAGGGGGTATAGGGTTTTTGAAGTGTATCTGCCTCTAAGTCTCTTAGGAATTTCAGATGACATTAGGGTTGAGGAGGAGCCTGAAACATATATTTTGAAGTCCTTTACATCGTGAAGCCACCTTAAATTGAAGTCCCAGTTTTCCCATTCCTGAATTTCATCTAGGAATAGATAGACTATTCCATTTGGATACTCCTTTCTAACTAGTTCAGCAAATCTTCTCACGTTCATGCCTCTTAGGGATGGTTCATCAAGGGAGGCATAGATTACCTGTTTTCTAGAGTCGAGTAGTTCTTTAGCCTTCTTTAAGAGGGTGAATGTTTTCCCAACTCTTCTAGGACCTATTAAAGCGAAAATGTCTACGTATTCTTCTAGTTTGAAGTCTCTCTTTATTTCTCTCACATATTTTAGGGATTCAACATATTCATAGGTTATTTCTAGTAAGTTGATCATCATGTGGAATAATATTCCACAGAATATTTAAGTTTTGTGGAACGATATTCCACAAAATAGTGATGGAACGTTATGTTAGTTTCCAATTTCCCTCATTCTTCTAATGTTATCATTTGCGCCGTATTTTCAGTTTTCATTTCTACTTTCGGGTTTTTGGGTAGTTCATATGGGTTGTCTATTCATGGTGTTTTATTGATGTCTATTATTTTATAGGAAATATTGATTAGGTTGGTTAAAATAATTTATTTGTGATGATTACTTGTACTCTAGTTTGATTTTGAATATGTTTAGATAATTTTCATTATTTTTGATTGGAGTATTCTAGTAAACGATCGTTTACTATATTATGTCTCTTTTAAGTGTTTTTGGGAAGTTTGTTGGATTTAAGCTTCTAGAATACTTGTTTTCCCAGTGTTGTTTGGTCCTATTAGTATTGTTAGTGGTGATAATTTCACTTCTCCCTTAATAATGCCTCTAAAATATCGTAAATATATTTTCTTTATCTACCATAATAATGCTAGATAAGGTATCCATATACATTTGAAGCTAGAGTTTTGAGTAAGTTTTAATAGTGCTTAAAGTTAGGGTTGTTAATTGGTGTGTACTTGTGGATGTATTAGAGAGGATTGAGAGGCAGGCTAACTTAGTGGGGGAGCTTGTAAGGGAGTTGGAAGTTGAGAAGAGTTATAGGGGTATTGAGAGGCTTGTTCAATTAATTATTCAAGCGCTTCTAGATTTAGGTCTAATGATTATAGTTGCACTCGGTTGGAAGAGACCTGGGGCCTACTCGGAGATAGGCTATATTTTGAGGGAATTTGGTGTTATAGGTGATGATGAGGCGAAGTTGTTGAAGTCTATGGCTGGGTTAAGAAACATTCTCGTACATGCTTATGCTATTGTTAATAGGGATAAGGTTATTGAGTTTGCAGAGTGTTTGAAGGTGGATGCATCTAGAATAGTATTTGCAGTATTAAAGGGTGTTGAGGGTAAGCCTATGGACCCCCCTACCGAGGATGTTGTAGAAGTGGTTGAGAAGCTTAGGAGTGTATTGAGTGGTAGAGTCATACTTGCCTTTCTCTATGGGGGTAGGGCAAAAGGCTACATCCTCAAGGGAGACTATGACATAGCAGTGCTCATGAAGCCGCAATGCAACTTATACGAGCTTGGAGAGCTAGTGGTGAATGCTGCGAAAGCTCTTGGAGTTCCTGAGGAGAGCATAGATGTGGTGTGTATTGATGTACTACCACCAGAACACGTGTTGGAGGCGCTAAGCGGAATACCCATAATTATAGATGACCCAGTACAGTTCTTCGAGTTGAAATATAGAGCAATACTCCAACTCCTAGACCTGGAGGAAGATATGAAGAGGCTTTAATGCTTAGTCTTGGTTAACATTGTCAGAGGATGGTGCTTGAATATCTTTAAGCTCTCCTATAGTATGCTGATAACCTTTCTCAATGGACTTCATGGTTTATATTGTATAGGACCTCGTATCCAACATCCTTAACAAACACCCTATAGAATCTGATAGTCATAGCATCACTTTAACATGTGCTAAAGGATAATTTTACATGTTTATACGTATGTACGTATAGGTGTAAATGACAAAAGTAGCTTAATCTAAGTATTGATGAAGATTTGTTAAGTGAAGCTAAGAAGCTTTCTGCTCTTGAGGAGATTAGTTTGAGTGGTATTGTCGAAGAGTATTTTGAGGTTTAGTATTTGAGAAGTGGGATCGAGATCTTTGTGACATATGAAGTTGG
>JANZKD010000111.1 GCA_025061245.1 Candidatus Culexmicrobium profundum | reverse complement strand
TAAAGGAAATTCAAGTCAACTTGCTTAATAGAGTAAAACGATTCTATAGTGAAGTAATTGTTGAATGCAGTGGACTTGAAGATTTAAAGACTGTAATTAAAACTGGAAGAGTGGCGAAGGTTTATTGGTGTGAAAGTAGGGGGTGCTGGGATACCATAAACAGTCTTGAATTAGGAGTTGAAATTGTTGGAAGTCTAGTGGAAGATAGATGTGAGGGGAAATGTATTGTATGTGGGAAGAAAGCTTTTAGGCAAGCCTTAGTTGGACGAACATATTAATAGAGTTTAACTATTTTTCTCCTTTAATTTCCATTTTTAATCTCTCAAAGAACTCTACCATAAATTTATGTCTTTCCTCAGCAATCTGCTTTGCTTTCTCAGTATATAGTCGGCTCGGTATTTTCTTCAATTTAATTTCAAATTCAAGGTTGGGTGAGTGCTTTGATAGATCTCTAACTTTTCCATTAACTATGTTTTCCTTTACATATCTCGTTAAAGGTGTGTCTGAGTATATTTTCTGATTTAATTTTCCTGCCAGCATAAAGGCTCTTGCTACCCCAATGGCACCCAAAGCATCAAGTTTATCTGCATCAGATAAAATTTTAGCTTCAATTGTTTTTGGCTTAATCTCTCCTCTAAATCTATGTGAGAGTATGCAGTGTTTCACCTTCTCTATTTTCTCCTCTGAATATCCTAGCTTTCTTAGAAATTTCTCAGCTATCTCTGCGCTTAAAACCGCGTGGTCAAATCCCTCTTTCTCCTTAGCTCTAGCCACATCATGGAGTAATGCTGCTGTGATTAAGACATCTAAGTCGACATTAGGATAGTCTTGAGCTATGAGTAAACATAGATTATATACTCTCATTACATGTAGGAAGTCATGTGCAGAATCTACTCCTTCCATCATTTCTTTAGCAAAGTTCATTATCACCTGGTATTTCTCATCTACCTTGCAGTTCATGTCAAACTAATTCTATTCTTAAACTTATAAACGTCTTTGGAGTTTCACATGATCTAGATATAATTAGGACTAGTAGCTTCTGAATTAATTAGAGAGGTAAGAGATATTCTTGATGACATATAATTGCTTTTTACTAAGTTACTATTTTGTCAATGATTTCTCTAATCTTCTTAAGCTTCTCTAATGCATCTTCAAGATAGTCGATACCTTCTTCAGTGATAATGTAAACTCTTGTTGCAGGTCCTTCCTCCTTTATGTTCCATTTAGATAATAGTAGACCAAGCTTCTCCATTCTCCTTAATACTCCATAAATTATTGGTTTGGGAGCGTCAACATTATATCTCTCTTTTAATTGACGATAGATTTCTCCTCCATGGATTGAACTCTCTTTCAAAATTTTAAGGATAAGTATGTGTAAGAGACCTCTAATGGGTATTTTGCTGAAAACCATATGTTTATGGTTTCTGTGATGATGTGATCTATAATGCCTGCTTTTTCCATGAATTTCGTCAAACACTAAACTCACCTATCTTAATATGTAAGATTCCTAGATATAAAATTTACTTATATTGAAGTTTCATAATGCTAAAATTCATAATATCTCCCTATTTATCTAGAGTGATTCATCATGGATGATGTATTGGTTAGATTACTTAACAATGATGATATTTCATTTGTTCATGAATTAAATGTCATGGAGGGTTGGGGTGATACTAGAAGAGATATTGAAAGAATGCTTGAATATGAACCTAATGGCTGCTTTTTAGCTGAAGTGAATGGCGAGAGGGTGGGGCATATATTTACAGTAAATTATGGTCTTCTTGGATGGATAGGTCTTCTAATAGTTAAGCCGGCCTATAGAAGGAGAGGTATAGGTTCATTATTAATGAAAAGAGCGATCAAATACTTATTGGATCGGGGAGTTAAAACGATAAGGTTAGAATCGGTTTATAAAATAGCAAATCTCTATAGAAATCTAGGTTTTATCGATGAATATGACTCCCTGAGATTTCAAGGATTAAGCTTTGAACATAAATTATCTCAATCAAATGTCTTTCCAATGAGGGAGGAAGAGTTAGGGGAGGTTGCTAAATTTGATGAAAAATATTTTGGAGCAAATAGATTTAGAGTTCTAAGTAAACTTTATCATGACTATCCTCACCTATGCTTTGTTTCTCGTTTAAATTCTAAGATTCTAGGTTACATTATGTGTCGTGAAAGGATGGATGGTTATCGAATCGGACCATGGATTTGTAGTCCCCATCGCCCTCAAATTGCACTTAATCTTCTACTAAAATGCTTGAGTGTTCTTGAGCCTAAAGTAAAGATTTTCATTGGTGTTCCAGCTGTAAATGAGGTGGCTGTTAAAATTTTACAGAAACAAGTTTTCCGTCAATATTCAAAGAGTATTCGAATGTATTTGGGAGTGAAAATTGAGGATGAACCTGAAGGTGTATACGCCATCGGAGGGCCTGAGAAAGGTTAAATGACTCTGTCTATATGTGTATTTAGCGGTTTGCGGTGTTACTTTAACAATTTGTTTCTCCAGTTATTAGTAGGACCATCAGGCGGATTATTCTCTCCTTCTCTTAATCTATCCTCACTTACATGATCAACCATTCTTTCCTAATTTTCCTTACAGTGTTAAATCTTTACTTCCACTCCCTTTCCTTTTAGGATGTCACTTTATTAACCTTAATATCTCATTGCAAGTTGTTTTCTCAAATGCCTTGTCATGAACGTAAAAATCAATATATTATAACCTAGCTTAGGATTAATTGTGAAGCTGTCTTGAGAAGGGAGTTAGAAGAAGACTTTAAACACGGAATATCAAGCAGAACTATTCAGGGCCGAACATATATTCTGTTCTTGGCAGTCCTTCATACTACCTTGATGAGCAAGTCTGAGAAGATCAAGGCGATTAGAGAGATCAACAAGTTTAGAAGAAAACATGGATGGAAACCGTATAAACTGAAACAACCGTTACAATGAAACTCATTATATTTTTTATAATAAATTTAATTGCTAGTTAATTGTTAGAAAGTAAATATTTATCTAATATTTGATAATTTACATAGAGTTATGATAATCTAAGGAAATTGATAAGGCATTTTAGGAGGCTAGTTTATTGAAGTGGAAAACTCACAGATTGATTGCAAAACTCATTGGCAGGGAATTTAATTTTTCTCCTGGATTAGTAGAGATTTTAAGTAAGGGATCTATTGATCCAGACATTCATCCAGATTATACTTATAGAGTTTATGGTTATAAGCGTGTTAGAATAAAGAAAGTTGTTGAATCTCATCATAACGCCTCCACTTCCCTTATAATGAAGTACATATGGAAAAGTAGAGATGCTTGGTTGAATGGAGATACAGTTTCAGCCCTTTTCAATCTAGGTAGAGCTCTCCACTATGTCCAAGATAAATGTGTAAGTAAGGTTTTCTAGGATTGTTTCATGAAAAAATAGAGCGGAATCTTTCAATGGCAACAATTCCAGAATATAATCTTGAAATGCTAAAGGAAAATGCAAAAAATTCACCACACTTTGTTAAGGCAGTTCTAAATTCACTGAAACCTG
>JANZKD010000294.1 GCA_025061245.1 Candidatus Culexmicrobium profundum | reverse complement strand
TCCCCTGTCTACCAGTTATACCTTGAACAATTACCCTAGTATTCCTATCAACTATGATTCCCATAACTTACGCCTCCTTTGAAATTTTAACTGCAAGGGAAGTTGCTTCCTCAATCGAAGTTAATGCAGGTATGCCTTCCTGCTTCAGAATTCTTCTCCCCTCATCCTCATTTGTTCCAACTAGACGTATAACTATTGGCTTCCGTATTGAGGCAGATTTGAATGCTGAAACAATTCCCTTAGCCACCACATCACATCGAGTTATCCCGCCAAGTATATTCACTAAAATAACCTTAACGCGAGGATGCTCTAACAAAATTTGCAGTGCCTTTGCTATAGCCGCCTCACTTGCTCCACCACCGACATCAAGGAAGTTGGCTGGCGATCCACCATGCATTTTAACTAAGTCAAGTGTAGCCATGACCAGTCCAGCACCATTCCCAATGATACCGATATCTCCATCAAGCTCAACATAGGATAAACCAGCCTTTCTAGCCTCAATTTCTATGGGTGTTAAATCTCTTAATGAAATTCTATCCATCAAATCTTTATGGCGGAAAAGTGCGTCTTGATCAATGTTAAGCCTCGCATCCACTGCAACCAATTGATTGTCACCAGTTAAGACTAGTGGGTTAATTTCAATTAGCTCAGCATCATAGTCAACTAGAATGTCATGTAGCTTCTTTAGATATTTAGCCATGGAATTTATAAGTGAACCCTCTAGGTTAAGCTTCTTCAACATGTTTCTAGCCATAAAGGTGTGGAATCCTATTAATGGGTCAATATACTCCTTAACAATTAAATGTGGATACATCTTTGCAACTTCTTCAATGTCAACACCACCCTTCGAACTTGCAATAGCAACAAATTTTCTAGCTGCACGATCAATAGTTATTCCAATGTAAAATTCACTCTTAATAGAAAGTTTTTCTTCAACAAGTATCTTGTTCACTTTAAAGCCTTTGAAAACTGAACCTAAAAGTTCTGAAGCAAGTTTCTCGGCTTCCTCCGGTGACGAAGCAAATTTAATTCCACCGGCCTTCCCTCTACCACCAACCAATACTTGAACCTTTAATACAACTGGTTTACCTATCGATGATGCAATCTCTCTTGCCTCTCTAGGTGAAGAAGCTACACCGCCCTTGGGAATTGGAATACCGTATGAAGCAAAAACTTGTTTAGCTTCATATTCATAGAATTTCAAGCCATATGGCCTCCAACATTCTTCAATGATTCTATAACTATGTGAGCTGAAGTAGATATTACGCCTTCAACCTTTGATACCGACCTGAGAAATGAATCCAGCATTGACTGATCAACAATGGCTATTAAATCAATTTCACCAGTTACTCTATATAGTCTATCAGCTGAAAGCTTCTTTATTTTCTCATATGCAATCTGTCTTAATTGTGGTTGAATCTTAATAAATACAAAGGCATTGGCAGACCTGATCTTCAATACTTTAAGTGCCTTCTCAGTCAAGTCAATGAAACCTCTACCAGTACGAATTAAGCCTTCTTCCTTAAACTTTCTTAAATGTATGCTGAGAGCTTGACGTGTTATGCCTAGCTCTCTAGCCAATTCACTCTGAGACTTAGGAACTGTTAGAACGGTGATACTTTTACTACTCTTATATAGCTTCATTAACAAATCTCTTTGCCGTTCTGTTAAATTGATGTAATCCTGCTTAGGTTTTATCATGACGACCCCCATATGACATACGTAAAGGTTTACTTATAATTTTCTCTAAGTACATGGGCAATGGTGAAAGCAACCTAAATCTTATAAATGGCTTACTCGTATTATTTCTAAGCTCACAGTATAAAATGTAGGGGGGAAGACTATGGCTCAAGAAAACGCTGTGCTAGTAGGAAATAAACCTATTATGAACTATGTGTTGGCATGTCTAACCTTATTCCATCAAGGTGCAAAGGAAGTAAGTGTGAAGGCTAGGGGACGAGCAATAAGTAAGGCTGTCGACATAGTAGAAATCGTAAGGAATAGATTTCTAACCAATGTGAAAATAAAGAATGTTGAAATTGGAACAGAGCAAATAACTACACAGGATGGAAGAACAATAAATACAAGCACCATATCAATAGTTCTAGTAAAAGGCAAATAGACAAGCGACGTAAAATACACATAGTTACCTATTTTATTTCTTTATGGGGGTTAAATTTTCGTGAAATTACCTATATGCCTGGTATGCATGAAAAGTGGAATCCTATGTCCTAGCTGTCAGGAGAAGTTTGATAGAGGAGAAATAACACCCCTAGATATTGAAGTTGCTCGACATTTTTTGGAAATAGAAAAAAGTTATCCTGCAATTAGAGACTCAATTTTCTTTAAAGCAGTAGATGTTGGGAAAATGCTTGTAGTTTTAATTAAAAGTGAGGGAAGACTATATAGACCCTTATGGAATAAAGTTGCAAAAAAATTAAGCTTAAAAATGGGAAAACCCGTTAGAATAGTTGAAAAAACCGCTAGTATCCGTCAAATAGCTGAACAGGTATTAGCTCCAGCAAGAGTTTTAGGAGTTAATGTTGTATGGTTACCCGATGGAAGTAGAGAAAATTATATAAGAATTTCTCAAGCTGATGTAAAAAGGTTAGCAATAAGTATTAAGCAAGCAGAAAAGGTAATCTCTGAATTTACTAAGGAGATAATCCACATAACAACAAGTTAGTGGAGGAAACTCAATGACCTTTGACTTGCTGGGGAATTGGAGGAAAACACATTATACAAATCAAATAACACCGGAACTCGACGGAGAAGAAGTCACAATATTTGGATGGGTGCTGGATATAAGAGATTTAGGAGGAATAAAGTTTATACTATTAAGAGATAGGGAGGGAACAATACAAGTAACAGTACCCAGAAGCAAGGTGAAAAAAAGTGTTTTAAAGAAAACAAGAAAACTGAAACGTGAAAGCGTCATCGGTATAAAGGGTACTGTAAGAGCAATGGCCACTGCACCAAGAGGTGTAGAAATAATACCAAGCGAAATAAAAATATTAAACAGCGCTAAAGCACCCCTACCCATAGACACAACCGGTAGAATACGTGCAGACTTAGATACAAGACTTGACATGAGAATTCTAGATCTCAGGGTACCTAGAAACTTAGCAATCTTCAAAATCCACCACGTAGCACTAAATGCGATAAGACACTTCTTAATAGAAAAGGGATTCATTGAAGTTGTCACACCCAAAATACTAGCCACAGCAACAGAAGGAGGAGCAGCATTATTCCCAGTAGCATACTTTGAAAAAGAAGCATACCTAGCTCAAAGCCCTCAAATATACAAGGAAATATTAACCTCAGTTTTTGAAAAAGTCTTCGAAATAGCTCAATTCTATCGAGCTGAAGAATCAGACACAACCTATCACTTAAATGAATTCATATCAGTAGATATTGAAGCAGCCTTCGTTGAGGCAAGGGATGTAATGAAAATACTTGAAGAATTAATTGTACATGTCGTAGAAGAAGTAAAAAACAAAAACAAAAAAGAACTGAAATTATTGGGAGTTAAACTGGAAGTACCT
>JANZKD010000270.1 GCA_025061245.1 Candidatus Culexmicrobium profundum | reverse complement strand
CCTAATGAGTATTGGTTTTCAGGTTATAGTGAGGGTGATCAGAATAAAACGTTAGTTGGAGTATTTGTGACTCCTTCAGAAGAAAAATTCATAACTATCCCGCCGTACACTAGATATAAACTGGAGCAATTCTCATTTAAACCAGCACTTGAGGGAAGCTTTAAAATCTATATAGTCATTGAAAATTTAAAAGTAAGTAAGGTTATCAAAGTTAAATAAAGGATGGTAGCGTAGATTTTATTTGGTATTTAAAAGTCTGGTTTTGCTAAAAATAGTTTAATTTTGTTCTTAGCAGTCATATGTGGCTTATTGTTATATTTGTTTTAGGTTTATGGTTTTTATTTTTAGTTTGTTTTGGTTTTTGAGTATGTAGGTGTCGCTTGTTATTAGTGGTAGTTTGTGGTGTTTTGCAGTTGCTATGTGGTATGAGTCGAAGTAGTGGAGTTTTCTGGGTCCTTTGTGTTTTTCGTATGTTTTTAGTGCGGTTTCGGCGATTTTTTGGGTTGTTGGTAGTGGGATTAGGGGTATTTGCCCGATGTCTTTTATGAAGTTTATTACGGTTTGTAGAGGTATTTGGTTACTTCTTAGCATAGTTATGATGTCGTCGTAGAATTCTGAGGATATGTAGGCTTTTATTCTTCCGGTTAGGATTTGGTCTATTATTTTTTGGCTGTGTTTGAATAGGTGGTTTTGGGTTAGGTATGAGATTATGACGTCGGTGTCTAGGAGGACTTTTTGTGGGAGGTTCAAATTCCTCTCTCCTTTCGGATGAATTTTTCTTGTATTTCTTCCAGTTCTTCGTAGTTTTTGTTTTGGAGGAGGTTTTTATATTTTCCAGCTAGTTTTTGTGCTTTGTTTATTATTGGCTGTAGGATTATTGCTCCATCTTCACTGATTTTTACTGTAAAGACTTTGGATTTTACTTCTGCTCTTAAATCTTTAGGTATTAATACTCTTCCTCTATCGTCCATATATACTATGGAATATCCCATTTCCCATTCCCACATTCCATTATAAAATTAATTATATATAAATTTCATGGTGGGTGAAGTTGCTTTTGAAAGTTTGTTTTCGTAATGTTTATTTGTGGTTTTTGTTTAGTGGGTGTGGTGGTTGTGTGGCTGGTGAAGAGGAGTTTGTTCAGTGTCCTTGTGGTAGGATAATTAGGGATGCTGGTGAGTATAGGTTGGTGTTTTTGAGGCGTGGTGCTTTTGAGGTTGATATTTTGTGTCCTAATGAGGTTTGTTATCTTAAGGAGTTGGGTTATGTTAAGTTTAGGTTTAATGATGGTGAGATTGTTTTGGAGAGTGCTGAGTTTTATCCTCCTTTTGTTACTTGGAATTCTAGTAGGTTGGGTTTTGAGAAGACGTCTAGTATTTTGAAGGAGCATTTGAGGACTATTGTTAGGGAGCTTATTGATTGGAATGAGGTTAAGAGGGCTTTGGGGAGAAATGAAAAATAGGTTTTAGTTGCTTAATTGTTTTGGTGATTTAATTGGCTTGTTTGAGGCAGGTTATTGAGGCAGTTGATTTACTTGATAGTGCATATGTTAATGGAAAAATTGTGAAGGAGAAGTTGAAGGAAAGAGGATTAGAGAAAGTTGAAGTTGAAAGATTAAGTGGAGAGAAGGGGCATACTGATTTCATAAAGATAGTTATACCGGGAAGAAGGGGAAAGCTGGCTGGTGGCAGTGCACCTACACTTGGGATTCTCGGTAGGTTGGGTGGTGTTGGTGCTAGGCCGGCTATGTTGGGATTAGTTTCTGATGCTGATGGTGCTATTGTTGCTTTAGCTTGTGCATTTAAGCTTGCAGACATGATTAAGCATGGAGATATCTTGGACGGGGATGTTATTATAACCACACATATTTGCCCTAATGCTCCAACCACCCCGCATGAACCAGTTCCATTTATGGGCTCACCCATAGACATCTTCACAATACTTGAAAGGGAAGTTGATGCTAGAATGGATGCAATATTGTCTATTGATGCAACTAAGGGTAATAGAGTTATTAAAGTAAATGGCTTCGCCATAACTCCAACAGTTAAGGAGGGATGGATATTAAAGGTTAGTGACGATTTAATTGATATTTATGAGAGAGTTACTGGAGATGTAGCAAAAATTGTTCCCATAACCATGCAAGATATAACTCCCTATGGAACAGGAATCTATCATATAAATAGCATAATGCAGCCATGGTTAATGACCAGTGCACCAGTAGTGGGAGTAGCAATAACTGCTAGACTTCCAATAGCAGGATGTGCCACTGGAGCAACCTACATCAACAGCCTAGAAGCAGCCACTAGATTCTGCATAGAAGTAGCTAAAGACTACACTAGAGGAAAATGTAGATTCTATGACGAAGAGGAGTATAAGAAGATAGTTGAACTCTTCGGCGAAATGAAAAACTTAAGAAAAGTGGTAAAAAGAACTAAACTTTAACTTACAATCATCCATTAAAAGTCAACACAATCATATTTAACTTAGAAAATGATCTAAAGCAGTTAAACTTAATTTCACATCACTCAAGGTTATATTCTCAATAATCAAGGGACCAGACAAACCTTTACCTAAAATTTTCTCTAAGGCTTGACGCCAATTTAATGAACCTCTACTTAAACCCCAATGCAAATCACGTTTACCATTATTGTCACTTATGTGAAAATAGACTATCTTCTCTGAAAGATGCTTAAGGTAATCATCAAATAAACCAGTCAATAAGGAGTGAGGAATGTCTAGAACCATTCTAAAATTACTAGCCAACTTAAAGAAGGATTTAAAATCACTTGGAGAAATAATTGTAGCTCTCAGTGTAGATAAATTCTCGAGGAGAGGTACAATACCATAGTCACTACATAAATCACCTACTTTAAGTAAAAATTCAATGCTTTCATTTATTGGCTCATCTAAATCACTAAATAGAAAGGTGAAGGGATCTCTCAATCCTGGATGAAAAACTATATATTTACAATCAAGTTTTCTAGCGTGTTCTATACAACTTAGAGTAATATTATGATTGCATCTGCGTAGAACTGGATTGGTTGCGGAGAGGTTAACTGCGGCATATGGAGCATGCATAGAGAGAACCAAATCTAAATCCCTAGCTTTTCTACTTAAAGCTCTCAATTTATCCTCCTTATCCTGTAGAAAGTGTAATCCATCGTCAACAAATTCCCATAATTGAACAAGTTCATTGTCAATATGATTTATAAGGAAATCAATACTCCTATTCATGGTAAAAAGAGTTGAAACTCCAACTTTAAACTTCATTAAACCCACCCTAATAATACCATGTTTCAGTGAAGTTATGTTCAGGAAGCATTTGAAGCTTTGGATCAAATCTACCCTTACATATAGAGTATAAGGGGCAATTACCATAACAATTACCTATTAAATCCATTACTGGACAGTCTATCCTATTACAACCAGTCACGCATACAGGTGCATCACGTCTACAACAATACTTACCAAACAACCATAGAAAATCATCTAGAACTGTTGCCCTAACCTTAGAGAAGGCTGAAACCAGTTTATATGTCTCTCTAACTCTAATTCTAAGTGCATAGTCTT
>JANZKD010000235.1 GCA_025061245.1 Candidatus Culexmicrobium profundum | reverse complement strand
TTTCTGATCATGTCTGTATCTTTTATGGTAAACCTGGTGTTTATGGTATTGTTTCAAATGTCCATGGAGTTAGAGTTGGTATCAATCTATATTTGGATGGCTATTTGCCGGATGAAAATATTATGTTTAGACGTGAAGCTGTTCGTTTCGATATAGCTCCAAGTCAAATGGAGTGGGGTAAGGAGTCATTATTGCTTAAATGGGATAGAATGGTTAAGCGGCTGGGAGATTTTACCTTGGAGGTTGATGCAGGTGAGATTCATGTTGGAGAGGTTATTGGTATTTTGGGTCCAAATGGCATTGGTAAAACTACTTTTGTTAAGTTGATTGCAGGTATTTTGGAGCCTGATGAAGGGTATTCTCCTGCAGCTGGTTTGAAGATAAGTTATAAGCCTCAATATTTGACTCCAAGTTATGAGGGGAAAGTTGAAGATTTATTGAGGAAGGCGGCTGGAAGTAATTATGGTACTTCGTGGTTTAAAACTGAAATTATAGGTGAGCTTGATTTAAAGGAGTTGTTGGATCGTGATGTTAGTGAGTTAAGTGGCGGTGAGTTACAGCGTGTTGCTATTGCCACTTGTCTCTCAATGGATGCCAATATATATCTACTTGATGAGCCGAGTGCTTACCTGGATGTTGAGCAGAGAATTGCTGTTGCAAGAGTGATTAAGCGGATTGTTGAAAGTAAGGCTGCTGCAGCCTTTGTCGTTGAGCATGACTTAGTTACGCAGAGTACTATATCCAATAGCTTAATGATTTTCTCTGGGAAACCTGGAATTCATGGTTATGCATCCAGACCTACTGGGTTAAGGAAGGGTATGAATATTTTTCTGAGGGAGATTGGAATAACCTTTAGACGTGATCCTCAGACTGGTAGGCCTAGAGTTAACAAGGCTGATTCTTGGCTTGATAGAAGGCAGAAATCCATTGGAGAATACTTCTATTATTCTCCTAAGTAATATTATTTATGGCTGTAAATATATTTATTAGGTTTTTAATCCTATAGGTTTTTGGGGGTTTATATGGCGAAGATAACGGTTAGTGTAATTAAGGCTGATGTGGGTAGCCTGGCAGGCCACCATGTAGTTCATCCAAAGCAGATTGAAGTTGCAAAGCAAGGCTTACAACTTGCAGTTGAAAATGGCCTAATAATCGATTACTATGTTTTCAATTGCGGCGACGACTTAGAGCTTATAATGACTCATAGGCGTGGCGAAAATAACTCTGAAATTCACAAGTTGGCGTGGGATATCTTTAAGGAGGTTACAGAGAAGGTTTCAAAGCCGCTAAAGTTGTATGCTGCTGGTCAAGATTTACTTGTAGAAGCATTTTCAGGTAATATAAGAGGTATGGGTCCAGGTGTGGCTGAAATTGAATTTGAGGAGAGGCCCAGTGACCCTATAGTTGTATTTGCAGCTGATAAAACTGAGCCTGGTGCATGGAATCTACCCTTATTCAAGATATTTGCTGATCCATTTAATACTGCTGGATTAGTTATTGACCCTAGACTTCATCAAGGCTTCAAGTTTGTTGTTTTAGATGTATTTGAAGGTGCAGAGGTTGAATTAAATTGTCCAGAGGAAATGTATGATTTACTTGCATTAATTGGTACTCCTAGTAAATATGTTATTTCAAAGGTGTTTAGGAAGGATGGTTTACCAGCAGCTGCTGCTAGTACTACTAGGTTGTCTTTGATTGCTGGTAGATATGTTGGCAAAGACGATCCCGTATGTATTGTTCGTGCGCAGAAGGGTTTACCAGCTGTAGGAGAGATTTTAGAGGCATTTGCTTTTCCACATTTAGTTGCTGGCTGGATGAGGGGTTCTCATCATGGTCCTTTAATGCCTGTATCCCTAATAGACGCGAAGTGTACTAGATTTGATGGTCCTCCGCGTGTTGTGGCGTTAGGCTTTCAACTTCATGATGGTTTACTTGAGGGGCCGGCTGACCTATTCGATGACCCTGCCTTTGATTATACACGTAGAATTGCATGTGAAATTGCTGATTATATGCGGCGTCATGGTCCATTTATGCCGGCGAGGCTTGGGCCTGATGAAATGGAGTATACTACTCTTCCTCAAGTGTTAGAGAAGCTTAAGGGTCGATTTAGGAAAGTGGAGTGAAATTAATGAGTAACATTGAACTGCCAGTAATTGTCCTCAACTTTAAAACATACATTGAAGCTACAGGTAGTAGAGCTTTAAAATTAGCTCGGATAGCTGAAAATGTTTCTTTGAAAACTGGTGTTACAATAATTGTTTGTCCACAATTTACAGATATTCCATCAATAACTAGTTCTTTGAACATTCCTGTTTTTGCGCAGCATATTGATCCAATTAAGCCTGGTTCACATACTGGTCATATTTTACCTGAGGCAGTTAAGGCCATTGGTGTTAAAGGTACACTTTTAAATCATTCTGAGAGACGTTTGCTTCTATCAGATATTGATTTTGCTATTAGAAGAGCTATGGAAGTTGACTTATTAACCCTTGTTTGTGCAAATAATGTTTCTGTTGCATCTGCTATTGCTTTATTGGCTCCATGGGCTATTGCCATTGAGCCTCCTGAACTTATAGGTACTGGTAGGGCTGTAAGTAAAGTTAAACCTGAAGTGGTTAGTGGTGCTGTAAAGGCAATTAAGAACATTAATAGTAGTGTCCATGTTTTATGTGGAGCCGGCATCGCTTCTGCAGAGGATGTCGAGGCAGCATTAAAGCTTGGAGCTGAGGGTGTATTGTTAGCTTCTGCCTTTGTTAAATCGAAAGATCCTGAAAAGACTTTGCTTAGCATGGCTGAAGCTGTAGCTAATGTAAGTTGATTGCATTAATTTTTTAAATCTCCTCTACTTTTATAATTGGGGGATAGACATGTTCAAGGTAGCTTTACTCTTAGGAGTGTTGAGTGGAATCTTAATATTAACTGGATATGCTATTGGCTCATACTTCGGTAGTCCAACTCAAGCAATAGAAGTCTCATTAATATTTGCATTAATACTTAATTTCATAACCTATCTCTATTCAGATAAAATGGTTCTAGCTATGACTGGAGCAAAAATAGTAAGTCCCACCGATTATCCAAAGTTACATAGAATAGTTGAGCGAGTTGCAAATGCAGCGAAAATACCGAAGCCAAAGGTTGCAATAATAGATAAGG
Organism: Candidatus Culexmicrobium profundum; assembly: GCA_025061245.1. Lineage (GTDB taxonomy): Archaea > Thermoproteota > Methanomethylicia > Culexarchaeales > Culexmicrobiaceae > Culexmicrobium_A > Culexmicrobium_A profundum. Next base: position 460 of record JANZKD010000235.1, on the reverse strand, counting down.
ATGCACCTAACGCCTTTGCAACTGGTAGAGGTCCAGGTAAGAGTGTAGTAGCTGTAACTAGAGGATTATTAAACTTGTTAAATGAAGGTGAGCTTGAAGCAGTAATTGGACATGAAATTGCTCATATAAAGGATCGTGATGTTCTAATATCAACTATAGCTGCAACCATAGCAGGCGCAATTAGCTACTTAGCATACATAGGAAGATGGGGAGTATATCTCGGATATGGAGATAGTCGAAGAAGAGATAGTTCAGCAGCTGCAGCTCTTCTAGCAGCAATACTTGCACCTATAGCCGCACTAATAGTTCAACTGGCAATTTCAAGGAGCAGAGAATACCTAGCAGATGAAAAGGGAGCAAAAATAACTAGAAAACCACTTGAACTAGCTAGTGCACTTATGAAGATAAGTAGAGCAAAAGACATTGGATTAACAATTCAAGCAAATCCAGCGACAAGCCA
>JANZKD010000179.1 GCA_025061245.1 Candidatus Culexmicrobium profundum | reverse complement strand
AGAAATAACACAGCAAGTCAAAGGAATAGTAATCTCAGGAGACTTCTACAAAATATTAAGAGAGGGAATAGAGATTCTTGGAAAAGACCTTGAAAACAGCCGCAACATCTACACACCAACAGTTAAAATAGCCAAGCTAACCATCGCAGGCAAATAGTTACGGCAACTCACCAGCCCTCTCAACAACTCTATGCAGAACATCAATCAAGCCCTCTAAATCCCTCAAACTAATACACTCAACCAATGAATGGGAATACTTCATTGGAACACCAATTACAGCCAACTTGGCGCCAACATTCTGAATTACAGAGCCATCATTACCACCACCAGTAACACCCCACTGCAATGGAAGACCAGCCTCATCAGCAACCCTCATAACAAACTTAACAAGGTCGGGACTGGAAATAGATGAGCGATCAATAACCCTAAGAACAGGTCCACCACCCAATCTAACATCCCCAGTCAAAGCAGAACAACATGGAAATGAATCCACAGCGAAAACAACATCAGGCCTCAAAGTATTAGCTATAACCCTAGCACCCCTAAGACCAATCTCCTCCTGAACAGACCATACAAAAAGTAGCTTACACGGCAAGTCAAGCCCTGCAACCCTCTCAAGCACCTTTAACAGTACAATGCAACCAAACCTATCATCCAGCGCTCTAGCAGAAACAACTCCATTAGCCAACTCAACAAAACTCTTCTTAAAAACAATTGGATCCAAAACTTTAACACCAAGAGCCTCAGTTTCCTCCCGCGAGCTAGTTCCAACATCAATCCTCAGCTCATGCCAAGGAACAATTTTAGGTTGCTCACCTAAAGCCAAATGAGGAGGACGAAGCCCAACAACACCATTCACAACACCCCGCTCAGTCAAAATCTCCCAATACGTACCAACAAGAACTCGATCATCAATACCGCCAAGCTTCCTAAAAGCCACCCTACCATCACTCTCAATCTTAGTCACAACCAAGCCCAACTCATCCATATGAGCTATAAGAGCAATCCTCCTAGCCGCCTCATCCCTGCAGCCAATCTCCACAATCAAGTTGCCAATAGAATCAACCCTCACACAGCCCGCATCAACAATTCGCTCAACCCTACCCTTAATGAACTCTCTAACCCTCTCCTCATACCCAGAAACACCTGGAACCAAAACAAGCTCCCTCAACTCATCAAGTAAGGACACATCAACCACCAAAAATAAACCTACAACAAAACTTAAAACACTAACTAACCTAAACCCTAATCCAAATCACAACCCCTTCAAACTACTTCTTAAACACCCTAAACTTACCAAGCAGCAAAGCCAGCAAAAAACCAGTACAACCCACAAAAACAACAGTAGCAACCATAAAAGCATACATAGCCTGCTGAACACCACTAAAACTACCCTCAACAGCACTCAACTTAGCCTTCAAAGCAGCATACTCATCCAACAAAGCATCATAACTCTCCCTCAAACTAGTCAAATTCTCCTCCAAACTCTCATAATCAGCCTTCAACCCCTCATACTCAGCCATCAAACCCCTATAACTAGAATTCAAATCACTAATAACACTCTTCAAATACTCAACCTCACCAGACAAACTAGAAATCTCACCCTCAAGCTCACTCCTCAACTTACCAACAACCCTAGCAACATCAATCCAAAGAATATTAGAAACATGATTCGTCCCATTATCAACAAAATAATCATAAGAAACAATAACACCCAAACTAACAACACCCTCCCTCTCAGCCCTCAAACTCAAACTAACAACAGTAAAATTACCAGCAGAAAGAAAAACACCATCAAAAACCCTCAAACTACTCGAAACACCACCACCCCTAACAGCAACCTCCACAGTCACATTATAAAGATCAAAACTAGCCACAGTAAAAGTCAAATCAACACCAAACACCGAACCAACCCTAACCTCACTTGGCGCGGAAAACTCAAACCTCAAACCAGGACCAATAAACCCATAACCCCCACCCAAAACCCCAAAAGGCAAACCCAAAACCAAAACAAAAACAAGCAAAACCCCAAAAACCAACCTACTCCTCAAAAAACACCCTCCAAAAATAAATCTACACAAAAACACTTAAAAACTTAAACCCACAACACAAACACAACCAAAACAAACACCAACCACACGAAGAACATAAATACCCCAAAAACACCAAAAAATATAGAAAAACAAACAGCCAAAACAGCAACCAGAACCGAGCCGGGGTAGCTCAGCTTGGGAGAGCGTCCGGCTGAAGACCGGATTGCCGCGGGTTCAAGTCCCGCCCCCGGCACTATTTTAAAATGGTTAACATTTTATATTTCAAAGAGCTTCTACAAGGAAACACATTATTTGTGGCGAAGTAATGGATTATGATTACTTTAATAAAGTTTATTTCCTTTATGTGAATTTTTCAGAAATACATGGCATGATATTCGGCTTCGTTTTCATCAGTGTAAAAGCGAATTTTTTGAGATCTATGCTGAGCATTTTTTGTTTCCTTGACTGAAACAAGTGTGCTATTATTATATTATAATTTATTAATTTAAGCAGAGTAAAAGTCATACTGGGATTTATATGGTTAAAGTTGATTTCTTGAAGATACCGATATTAGATTTGCTTCAAAGATTAGACTTAAAAATTAATTCTATTAAAATTGCAGTAGCTTACATCAAATGTAGCGGTGTGAATCTTTTGTTGAATCTAATTCCACCGAAAATTGAAGGAAAAATAATTACGGGATTAGATTTCAACATAACTGAACCCAATGCTCTTGAAGCATTAATTGATCATGGCTTTGAGATCAGAATATTCTCACGTAAAAACGTTGAATTCCATCCAAAGCTTTATATTTTTGAAGCAGATGAAAAAATGATTATAATAATGGGCTCTTCTAATCTAAGCAAAGGTGGTTTTCAGAATAATATCGAAGCCAACATAATGATTACGGGTAAAAAGAATGATAGCTTAATAAAAGATATACTTAGCTATTTTAATACTCTATGGCTAGATAAAAATCATTGCATTCCAATGACTAAAGATACAATAGAATATTATAAGGAAATATGGCGAAGACATCAATCAGAAGCGCAAAAAATAAGATTTAAACTAAAAGATAGTATATTCGAATTATTTGATAAAATCAAGAAATTAGAAAGGATAAAACTTAGTGAAATAATTTTAGAATTTTTAAGATTAAAAGAGGGGAAAGCAAAGCTTAATGAAATTTATGCGTATTTTGAAGAAGAATTTTTAGACAAGTTTCCAGTTTCTAAGAAAGAATGGTACAAAGATATTACAAAATGGAAAGAACCAAGGTATAAACATCATATACGGGCATGTTTACAGCATTTAAAACGAAAAGGACTGGTAACTAATCCGAGAAGAGGGTTATGGGTATTGGAGATATAGATTTATAATCACGTTTTTATCTACATTATTTAATTATTTAGAGAAATTAGGAGTTCATATTTATAGTAAATTTTTTCACTTTCTTTTACTGTGAGTTTTCCTTTGAATTGTTTTGTTTCTGGTTCTATGCCGAAGGTTTCTTTGAAAATGTCTGTTAATTTGTTTCGAATGTATTTTTCGTATATTATTACATATTTTCCTCGTACGCAGACTAGTAGTCCATTGTACCAGA
>JANZKD010000229.1 GCA_025061245.1 Candidatus Culexmicrobium profundum | reverse complement strand
GCACGTGAAGTTGATCCTGAGAAGAGGGCTGAAATAGTTAGGAAGATGCAGGAGATATTGGCTGAGGAGCTTCCATTAATAGTGCTCTATCATAGAAACTTCGTTAGCGCCTATAGAACTGACCGCTTTACTGGATGGGTTAAGCCTGTCCAGGATGGTGTTAATAACCAGTGGTCATGGATGAATGTCTATTTGAAGGAGCTTGCTGTACTAAAGCCAATGACTATTTCACTCATTAAATTCCCTGCTCCAGAGGTTACTAAGGGAACTGACATTACTGTTAGAATTAAGCTAACTGACACTGAGGGTAATCCAATTACTGGAGCTAGAGTGGATGCAATTGTTACTGGTAGACCTGAAACCTACACTTTAACTGAGGTTGGAGACGGTGTCTATGAAATTACACTTAGCACCTCTGATTGGACTACTGGTTCATACACGTTGAAGTTGGCTTGTGAGGCATCTGGCTTTGAATCAACTACAAGTTCATTGACGTTTGAGCTTAAAGAGGCTGCGCCTCCTCCGCCTCCTCCGCCTCCATCGTTCTGGGAGCAGTATGGTCCAATGATTGTCGGATTGGTTGTAGTGATTGCTGTCATCGCCGTGGGTGCTGTAATGTATATGGGGAGAAAGAGCTAATTAATTTCCCCCCTTTTTTTGGAAATCCTTATATCGAGTTTCTATTTATATTTAGGCTGGGATGTGCCAATGAAGGCCTTCATCGCTAGGCGCATAATTTCACTCTTCATAACCTTCATCCTAGTCATGTCTGCAATCTTCTTCCTAGCTAGGTCTACTGGTGATCCGTTTTCAATGATTATTGAGGCTGATCCAAGGATACCTAAGGAGGCTATTGAAAGACTTAGAGCTAGATTTGGTTTAGATCAGCCGCTTCACATTCAGTATATTAACTTCATTATATCTATGTTTCAAGGAGAGTTTGGGCATTCAGTTTATTATCGTAAACCTGTGTTTGACGTTATAATGGAGAGGTTGCCTTGGACAATTTTCCTCCTAGCTACAAGTATTACTTTATCTACTATTGGAGCTGTTGTTTTGGGAGCTTATACTGCTTGGAAGAGGGGTACTCGCTTTGATTTAGTGGCAACTAATACAAGTCTATTTGTTAGAGCTATGCCTCACTTCTGGTTGGGTATGGTTCTACTCTTAATCTTCGGCTTCTATTTACCCTTATTCCCATTGTATGGTGCGATGAGTGCTGGTAAAACTTATTCAAATGTCTTAGACTTTGTTGTTGATGTTCTTTGGCATGCAACTCTACCTTTAACTACATTGGTGGTTAGGCAGATTGGAATGTACATGCTTTACATGAGGAGTGCTACTCTAGAGGTTTTAGGTGAAGATTTCATTACAACTGCTAAGGCTAAGGGTCTTTCTGATAAAACTGTTCTCTTTAGACATGCATTAAGGAATTCTCTTCTACCAATGGTTACAGTAACTGCTCTTCGATTCGGCTTCATGGTTAACGGTGCAATTCTAACTGAAACAGTTTTCTCATATCCTGGTACTGGTCGATTAATATTTGAGGCTATAACTAATGATGACTACTTCCTTCTTCAAGGAGCCTTCTTCATAACTTCCATATGTGTTTTGGTTGCCAATTTGATTGCTGACATAATTTATGGTTTCCTTGACCCAAGAGTTAAGCTTTAGGTTGGTGAAATCTATGGGTTTGAGATCGGAAAGACTTAAAGTGCTAAAGCGTAGAATTAGCTCCGGCTGGTTTATTTATAGGCAGAATAAGGCTGGACTGCTTGGCCTCTGCATTGTAGGCTTCTTCATTTTCATAGCTATCTTTGCACCCTACATGGCACCATACAATCCATATAAGCGGGTTGACAAATACTTTCTTCCTCCAAGTTCGGCTCATATTTTAGGTACCAATGATTTGGGGCAAGATATATTTTCAGAGCTTATTTATGGTGCTAGAGTTTCATTGCTTGTTGGATTTTTAGCTTCAATCTCAGTGGTATCTGTAGGTACTATGATTGGACTTATAGCTGGATACTATGGTGGGATTATAGATGAAATTCTAATGCGTCTATGTGACATTATTCTTGTTTTGCCTGGAATTCCATTGATGATTCTATTGGCTGCATTGCTTGGTAGAAATCAGTTTCATGTCTTGATTTTAGCTATAACTTTGACTTCTTGGCCTGGTGTTTCAAGGCTTATTAGGTCTGTCACCTTGTCATTGAAGAATAGGCCATTCGTTGAGGCTGCTAGAGCTATTGGTGCTGGTGACACCTACATAATGTTGAAGCATATTCTTCCCAATACATTGCCATTAATTTTGTCTTCAGCAATTTATCAGACTGCTGGTGCAATGATGTCTGAGGCTAGCTTAAGCTTCTTGGGGCTTGGTGATCCAAGTCAGAAGAGTTGGGGTATGATGCTTCATTATGCTCAGACTGCTGGCGGCTGGTGGGCTAATATGGGTTATCCTGCATGGTGGTGGATTATTCCTCCAGGACTCTGTATTGCACTAGTGGTTTTAGGATTAATGCTAATTGGACAGGCACTTGAAGAAGTAATTAATCCAAGGTTGAGGAGAAGATAAATTAACAAAATAAAAATTTTATTTTATCTGTATAGGTGGCATGCAACTAGTTTTCCATCTATCTCCTGTATTTTTGGCTCCTCTTTTCTGCATATTGGCATTGCTTGTGGGCATCTTGGATGGAATCTGCATCCCGGCGGTAGGTTTACTGGGCTTGGTACTTCTCCTTTAATTGGTATTTTTCCACGCTTATAGTCTGGGTCTGGTACTGGTACTGCTGCTATTAGGGCTTGAGTGTATGGGTGTAGTGGTTTTTGTATTACGCTTTCAGTTTCACCCATCTCAACTATTTTTCCAAGATACATTATTGCAAGTCTATTGCACATGTGTCTTGCTAGCGATAGGTCGTGTGTTATGAATAGGATTGCCGCCTTATATCTCTCCTTTTCTCTTAGCATTACCTTTAATATTTCACTTCTAATTGATACGTCTAGCATTGATACTGGTTCATCTGCTACTATGAATCTTGGTTTCAATATGAATGCACGTGCAATTGCCACTCTCTGCCTCTGGCCTCCGCTTAATTCGTGGGGGAATCTGAATATGAATTCCTCTGGTGGTGTTAACTCTACTTCTTCTAGGGCTTTGAATACTAGTTCTTCCTCCTCCTTTGGACTTGACGTCAACTTTTGGACTTTTAGTGGTTCAGCTATTATGTCGTATATGCTCATTCTTGGGTTTAGTGATTCGTAGGGGTCTTGGAATATTATTTGCATTTCCTTTCTTAGTGGCTTTAATTCTTTGGATGATAGATTGGTTATATCCTGGTTTCTATAGTATATTTTTCCTTCAGTTGGCTCAATTAATCTAAGTATAACTCTACCTGTAGTTGTTTTCCCGCATCCTGATTCACCTGCTAATCCAAATATTTCTCCTGGATAGATTTCAAAGCTTATTCCATCTACTGCTTTGACATATAGTTCTTTTTCTCCGAAGAGTGAGGCGAAGAATCCTCTTCTAAGTGGGAACCATTTCTTTAGGTTTTCAGTTTTAATTATGGGTTCTTCAGGCATTTTTTCACCCCACTAAATGGCATGAAACTATATGTCCTCCTC
>JANZKD010000269.1 GCA_025061245.1 Candidatus Culexmicrobium profundum | reverse complement strand
ACTCAGCAGAATGGAATATTCAGTTAACAAAACAATATTCACAGATACATCTCAACTACCCTTACTTGAAAAATTAATGCTAAAAGCAGACATTATAATAGATGCTCTACTCGGTACAGGAATAAAAGGTAAAATTAGAACACCAATAGCAGAAATAGTAGAGCTAATAAATAAAGCCAGAGAAAATGGAAAATACATAGTCTCCATAGACCTACCCACAGGCATAAATCCTAACACTGGAAAAGTGATGGGGAATGCTGTAAAAGCACATTTAACCATAACTCATCACAAGCCAAAAATTGGATTAATCAAAGAAGAGGCAAAAAAGTACATTGGAAAATTAATTGTAGCAAACATTGGAATACCATTAGAAGCCGAATTATTCACAGGTCCAGGAGACGTGTTAATTTCAATAAAGAAGAGAAAGCCAATTTCACATAAAGGAGACTATGGCAGAATAGTTATTGTAGGCGGAAGCAAGGATTATTCAGGTGCACCAGCACTAGCAGCACTAGCAGCACTAAAAACAGGAGCAGACCTATCCATAATAATTGCACCAAAAACAGTTTCACAAGCTATTAGAAGCTTCTCTCCAAACCTTATAGTCAGAGAATATGAAGGCGAATTCTTCAACGAAAATGGATTGAAGGTAGCGTTAAATGAAATTAAAAAAGCTGACTCAATAATAATAGGACCAGGATTAAGCCTAACCGAAGAAACAGTAAAAAATACATTAACATTAATTGAAGAACTCAAAAGACTAGATAAAAAAGTAACGATCGATGCAGACGCAATAAAAATTTGCTCTAAGAAAAAAGATGTCCTAAAAGGGTTAAATGGAGTAATAACTCCACATACAGGTGAATTCAAAATCCTAACGGGAATAAATCTACCATCAGAAGAAAATAAGGGATGGATTAGTAGGATTAAGATAATTAAAGAACAAGCAAAAAAACTCAAAATAACAATTCTATTGAAAGCACACTATGACATTATATCTGATGGAGAAAGGGTCAAAATAAATAGAACTGGAAATCCTGGAATGACAGTGGGAGGAACAGGTGATGTATTAACAGGAATAACCTCAACCTTCCTTGCATGGGAAAACACGCCATTTAGAGCAGCAACAGCAGCAGCATTCATCAATGGATTAGCCGGCGACTTAGCAGTAAATGAAAAAGGATTCCACATAACAGCTACAGATGTACTAGATAAAATTCCAGACGCCTTCAAAGAAGTAACAAAATACACTTAGCAAACATCAGCTCTCTTAAAAATATAAGTCGGCGAAAACCATCTAAAACAATCTAAAACACGTCTCAAAAAGTAAGGTTTAAAAAACAAGGGATAAACCTCTCCACTCTTTATTAACTTCAAAACATCATAAATCGATGTGGGTTGATTACGGAAAACCGTGACTGCAAAACCTAAGGTTAGTGAGGTATGTGAATCAGACCCAGCTACACGAGGAATATTCAATTCTTTAGCAAAATTAAACCTCCTAGAAGGAGGATAAACCTCCAATGCATCTAAATAATCAATATATTTTAGAACTTTATCCCTTAAACCTGAACGTCTATAAATATGAGCAGCAATTAAAAGACCATCAAAATCTTTAACAACACCATATAAATCACCTATACAGCTCACTTCACCAAAAGAAAAATCACAGTCAAAATCAGGGAAAATCGCTAATAAATGACCTTCAGGAAAAGAAAACTCTATACCAGGCAAAACAACAAAATCATTCATATCAAAAGCATGCTTATAAAGCTTAAATCTACGTTTAACAATAACGTCAATATCCACTTTAGGTGCATGATCTACAATTGCAATACCATTTAACCCCTTCCTCTTAGCATATTTGACTAAAGCATCGGGACTATGTAAACCATCCGAACAAAAGCTATGAACATGCATATCAATTACAAAAAAATCACTGGAATCATGCAATCTCAGTAACCCCTCAAAATATCATCTTCACACCTAAAGTAAATCTAATATTTGAACATCCATAGTTTCAAGGTCTAGTATTGCAATAGTTTTTCGCCCCATAACATAGCCGCAAGCTTCACCTGGATTTATGACCAGGCAATTATTTACACGCTTTACCTCAACTTTATGAGTATGACCCCTAACAACAACTTGATATAAACTTGATCTAGCCAGCGCCTCAACTATTCTCTCATGCTTTCCATGAATCAATGCAATCCTAACATCATTAAACTCCACTTCTCCAAAATCTCCCAACAACTCAACTCCAACCTGCTTCGCCTTATTTTTCATATGCTCTCTCTCACCGTCAACATTTCCAAAAACACCATATATCTTACAATTAACTTTAGCTAGTCTAACCATTGTGAAAGGTGCACACCAATCACCAGCATGAAGAATAGCCTTAACCCCATATTTATTGAACATGTTTACTGCAGAGGAAACTGCAGCTAAATTGTCATGAGTATCTGAAATAATTCCAATCTTCATTACTAAAACCCCCAATTAATTAAGAGTCAATAGCATTTATTAGTCTGATTAGAGAAAAATCATTCGGTAATGATTTTATGCAAGGAAGAAAAATAGTATATCCATTTTCAGCAATTGTCGGTCAGGAAAAATTAAAGCTTGCTCTTCTAATAAATTTAGTAGATCCCAATATAGGTGGATTACTAATAGTTGGACCGAAAGGTTCAGGTAAATCAACAGCTGTTAGAGCATTAATTGACCTATTACCAGAAATAGAAGTTGTAGATGGATGCCCATTCAATTGCGATCCACACAATCCTAAATTAATGTGTGATAGATGTAGAGCAAAGTACGAATTAAAAGGAAAACTACCCATAAAGAAGGTTAAAATGCCCTTCGTCCAACTTCCACTTAGTGCAACTGAAGATAGAGTTGTAGGCTCATTAGATATTGAAAAGGCAATAATGGAAGGAAAAAAGGTTCTGCAACCAGGACTCCTAGCAGAAGCAAATAGAGGAATACTCTTCATCGACGAAGTAAACCTATTACCAGACAACTTAACTGACCTAATATTAGATGCATGTGCACTTGGATGGAATCACATAGAAAGAGAAGGAATAACACTATCACACCCATCCAAATTCATACTGATAGGAACAATGAATCCAGAAGAAGGATGGCTCAGACCACAAATACTAGACAGATTCCCCCTATGCATAAAAATTGAAGAACTAAAAAACCCAAAAGACAGAATGGAAATAGTATTAAGAAATAGTGAATTCGAAGAAAATCCAATAGAATTCATAGCTAAATGGCAACCAAAACAAGAAGAAATAAAAAGGAAAATACTAAAAGCAAGAGAAATACTGCCAAAAGTTAAAGTTCCAGATGAAATCCAAGAAAAAATCGCTGAATTCTGTTCAAAATTAATGGTTGACGGCCATAGACCAGACATCGCCATAATAAAAACTGCTAGGGCAATAGCAACATTAAATGAAAGACTTGAAGTAACCATCGATGACCTAATTCAAGCAGCACAATTAGCACTGGCACATAGATCAAGAAAAAGAAGAATAGAAGGCCCATTATCACCAGAAGAACTTGAACAAGAACTCCTAACAACAATTACAACAGAAGAAAAAGAAGAAGAGGAAGAAGAAATCAAAAAGATAAAAATTGACCTAGGAGAAA
>JANZKD010000233.1 GCA_025061245.1 Candidatus Culexmicrobium profundum | reverse complement strand
ATTTCCAGGAGGGTTTATGCTTTTGAATTGTATTAATCTTTGAGATAACTCTATTATTTCATTTGTTTTTCCATTAATTTTCTCTATAATTCTCCTTTCTATGTCCATTTAATTTTCCTCCAATACCGAATACTCTATCATGCACATCCTATATAACGATTCAATGTAGATTTATTGTGGAAATGAATGTAAATTAATTTTACACTTATAATAATGGTTAAATTGTCTTCTTCTTGATATTTCAATGATGTGAGTAATGGTTAGAATAGATCTTGAAAAGTGTGTTGGTTGTGGTCAATGTATTCCATTTTGTCCTGACAGTGCAATTTCGTTAAATGTGAATGGTAAGGCAAGTGTAGATGAAGAAGTCTGTGTAGAGTGTTATGCTTGCATAAGGGCAAATATATGCCCTACAAATGCTATTGAAAAACATCCATTAGAATGGCCTAGAATAATACGCCACTTATTTAGTGGTGTAGTTTCAGAGCATAAGGACACGAGGGTGCCTGGTAGAGGTACGGAGGAGATGAAGACTAATGATGTAACTGGTAGATTTAAACCTGGAGAAATTGGTTTCTCCATTGATGTTGGGAGACCTGGAATAGGAACGAAGCTGAGTGAAGTTAACAAGTTGACCATGAAACTTGCGAAGATTAATGTTGAATTTGAACCTATGAATCCTATTACATTGCTCATGATTGATAAGTCTAGTGGAAAACTACGTGAAGATATCTTAAATGAGAGGGTGAGATCGGTGGTTGTTGAATTTAAAGTTAAAAAGGAACAATTACCCCATGTGCTTAAAGTATTGAGACAGTTATCAAGTGAAGTTGACACTGTCTTTAGTGTGGGTTGTATCACTGTTTTTGAGGATTTAAAAGAAGTTCAAGAGGTGTTGGGGAAGTTTGGTTTTGAGCCTAGAATTAATGGGAAAACGAATATTGGTTTAGGAAGACCAGTTATGGGAGGATGATGAGATGACTCATTCTCTTCATAGACTAGGTGATTATGAAAACTTGAGGAATGACTATGTCGTGTTAGTTATGTCTGCAAAGGGCTTTAATGATAAGGGTTCAGCAGTTAAGCTGAAAAGGGCCTTAGAATTATCTTTCAAGTATAATCCAGTTAATTATGGTGATATTAAAACTGGAAATAAATTTTCTGCTTCAAGAGACTCAATCTTGGAAAATTATTACGGACACTTCAATTATTCATATTGTATTTGATGATAAGGATAAATTGTTAAATTATCTACGCGATCTTAAAAGAGAAGATTTAGGAATGTCTGTAGTAGTGACAGGTGTCTTTGATTATGTTAATCAAATATTAGAGAAGGTGGGATTAAAGCCACATACAGTTCAATGTTCGCTGGGTGTGCATGGAAAAACTGAGTTGCTTCCTAGGAAGGAAATATTAGAAATAACGACTATGTGTGGTCATCATCAAATAGGTCCTAGACTAGTTGAGAAATTATTGGATGACATAAAGAATAATAGGATTAGTCTTAGTCAAGCAGCTTCAATTCTAGCGAAGCAATGTGTTTGTGGCATATTTAATCCTAAGAGAGCTGAAATATTACTTCAAAGGTTAATTGAAGAAGTTTAGGCGAAACTTACTTTACTCTTTCATGTAAATAAGGTTACAAGGTGATTCCTATATCTAGAATGAGAATTGTTGTGGACTACTCTAAATGTTCTGGTTGTAGATACTGTGAGCTTTGGTGTTCCTTTTCTCATGAAGGAGTTTTTAGTTCTTCACTTTCAAGGATAACTATTGTAAAGGATGATAGAATTGGCTTAGACTACCCGGTGTTTTGTAACCAATGCGATCCTGCCCCATGCATAGAGGCTTGTTTTCAAAATGCTTTAGTGAGAGATGAACATGGCATAATAAGGTTAATTGAGGATAAGTGTATTGGCTGTAAATTATGTTTTGATGCATGTCCATATGGAGCAGTAAAGATTCATCCAATTAAATCTAAGCCTTTAATCTGTGATTTATGTGATGGTAATCCAGTATGCATTTCTAAATGTCCAACAAATGCATTGAAACTCTATCCAATAGAGACTATTACTTTTCTAAAGGAAGACTTCAAGGTATTCGATAATGCATATCAATATGCAATTAGTCGTTTCAAAGAGCTTATTAAGAGGTGGGGCTTAAATGTCGAGTAAATTTTATGGTTATGCTGGCAAAATTCTTAGGATAAATTTGAGTAAAAATGAAGTTAAAGTACATTCATTGGATAGGAGTTTAATTTTAGGCTATTTAGGCGGTAGAGGCTTTAATGTTAGAAGGTTATACTGGGAAGTGCCTAAAAATGTTCCTCCTTTAAGTCCTAGTAATAAATTAATGTTTGCTACTGGTCCTCTTGTTGGAATTGGTTTTCCTATGGGGGCTCGTCTTAATGTTACTTCTAAATCTCCTCAGACTGGAATTTTGGGTGATTCAAATGTTGGTGGGCATTTTGCAGCTGAAATGAAGTATGCCGGTTTTGATCAAATAATAATTGAGGGTAGAAGTAGTAAGCCCGTCTATATCTATGTAGATAATGGGAATGTTGAGGTTAGAGATGCTCAAGGTATATGGGGTCTCTCCATATCGGAGGCATATCAAGTTATTAGGCGTGAATTGAGGGATTGGCGGATGCAAATAGCTCTGATAGGTCCTGCTGCTGAAAATTATGTAAAGTTTTCCGGGATTTTCTTTAATGTCTATAGGCCTGCAGCTCGTACTGGTTTAGGAGTAGTTATGGCTTCTAAAAATATTAAGGCGATTGCTGTTCGGGGCGATGGTTTTATTGAGGTGGCTAAGCCCTCAGATTTTGAGAAGTTTATTGAAGAGATGGAAGTTGAAATCTATCAACATCAACAGTATTGGCCTAGGCGGATAATGGGTACTTCGAGAATTCTCATGGCCGCAAATAAGCTTGGATTTCTCCCGGCTTTCCACTTCACTAAAAGTGTTGTAGATGATGCTTACATGATTAGTGGTGAACGCTTAGCTTTAGAGTATAATGTTAAAAATAGAGCTTGCTTTTCATGTGTTATTCCATGTAGTAGATTCTTCGTTATAAATTGTGGTCCATTTGCAGGATTATATGGTGAGGGACCTGAATATGAATCACTTGCGGGTTTTACAGTTAGAATAGGAAATAATGATCTTGATGCTGCTCTGAAAGCTATAAGTATGGTAAATGAGTTAGGGATGGATGCCATTTCTACCAGCGAAGTGATTTCCTGGGCAATGGAGCTTCATGATAAGGGATTGCTGACAAAGAGTGAAATTGACGGTCTTGAATTAGAGTGGGGCAATATGGATTCAGTTTTCAAATTAATTGAGATGATAGCTTTCCGAAGAGGTTTTGGAGATATTTTAGCTGATGGTGTTGCGAAGGCGGCTGAAAAGCTTGGTAAGGGAAGTGATTTAGCTTTTCATGTTAAGGGTTTAGAGATGATACAAGCTGATCCACGTGGTCTTAAGGGTTATGGTTTAGGATTTGCAGTTTCCACGAGGGGTGCTGATCATCTTAGATCAGAACCTTTCATAGAACTTTCAGATGATCCAAAAATTGGTGAAATGTTGTTTGGTGAGCCTGAGTCTACGTTACGGTTGGGCACTAGGGGTAAGGGGAAGCTTGTAGCTTACTTTGAAAATTGGTGT